>NZ_LZLL01000193.1:0-10044 GCF_001669335.1 Mycobacterium sp. 1245852.3
GCGCTGGCCGGCCCCACAAACGAAACTCCCTGCCGGCGAACCGGTTTCGGACGCCAGCGTTCCGGAGGAGCAGCCGGGCGCCGGTGGCGAACGACAGTCGGACGGCGGTAACCGACAGCCCTACCTGACCCGGGTGCTCGAGCACATACCCGGTGACACCGGCGATCCGGCGGTTGACTCGGCCCCGCGCGCAGCGACCGACCCGCAACCCTGAGCTCGCCCGGCGCCGGTGACCGCGGCCCTCAGTTGCCCTGGGCGCGCCGGCGGCGCTGGCCGGCCCCACGTGGATCCCCACCGCGAGTGATACCGACCCGACGAAGGTGATGGCACCGGCCGCCAACGCGGTCATGGCCCCGGCGTAGGACAACTGCCGCTTCTGAGTGGGCGCCGGAACGGGTTCGCTGATGTGCTCGACCAGCTGGTCGTCGGTGAATTCGGTGCTTGCAGCCGCCGACAGCGCCGCGCCGCGCGCGATCGTCACCTGGGCCATCGATTGCACGAAAACCGGTACCGGCAAAGTCGTTTCGAGCTGCCAGGAGAGGCCGTCGATGTCGCTGTGGCCGCCCACCACGACGACGCCGCCGGGCTGCCATCCCTTGCGCTCGAACATGCCGGTCAGCCAGCGGGTCAGGCCGTCGAAGCCGCCCCGCACGTGCTTGGTGGCCGTCTGGGTCTCACCGTCGTGCGTGTCGACCATGACCACGGTCGTCGAGTCCTGGTCGAGGATGCAGACGGCGGTCTGCTCGTAGCCGATGACCGGCGCGATGGCCCGAGCCAACGTCTCGATGGCTTCGAGGAACCGGATCGGCACGACGTTGTCGAATCCCGCGTCGGTCAAGGCCTCCAAGACCAGCGCGGCCTGTGCGGATGCTTCGTCGTTCCAGGTCACTCCGATGACACGCAGCCGGCGATCGCTCGCGGCCGCCTCGGTGTCGACCCGCAATACCTCGTCCACCACTTGTTCTGCGGTGCCCACGGCGCGCACACCGTGGCCCGCGCGCAACACCAGCTCTTGGTGATCGAGGATGGTGCCGTCGGCGCCATGTCCTTCGGCGAGGACCCAACCAACGGCGGTCGGCGTCACTGACAGGCCAAGAACCGTGTCCAAATCTATGCCCCAATCGGTCCCGCGTCCGACGCCCTCAGCCGCATCTACGCGCACCATGAAGCCGCGGGCGCGGTGATTCGAGAGAGCCGGAACAGACGCGGGATAGCGTGGTCTTCATCGGCTTGCTTCGAGAGCAGCCTACGCGGTCGGCGCAAGTCCGGCTGCCCCGGTCGGGCATGACCGCGGAATCGCCAGATGAAAGGGCGGCGCGGTGAAACGGGGCTGGGCCGCAGGCGGGTTCGCCGCTTCAGCCGGTTGCCGCCGGTTGCAGAGCTCCGACGAGGTGAGGGCCGCGAGGGCCGTAGGGCGGGGGCCTCTGGGTCGCCAAACCAGGCTTTATCGGCCGCGCAAATTAAATGCCCCGCACCGCGCGACCGTGGTGCCGTCAAACGATCAAACTGCCGACGGGCGGCGCGCCGGTGGCGATCAGCGAATCCGTCCCGGCTTCATTTCGGGGGTTTCTAAAAGCGTCGGGCATCGCGAGCGCTCGACTCGACGTAAACCCGCTGCGGCCTGGCGTTTTCTCACCCGGTGTGTGGGGCGGTCATACAGCGGGTACGCGGGGCCCGACGCCGCCCGGTTGCGCCGGATGGCGAAATTGTGAAGTGAAAAGCGATGCCGAAACGAGACGCGTTCGCGTCCCAATCGACATTTGACGGACTCACACGGTAAATTCCTGTGAGACCACGATCACACTGATCACATCGACAAGGGGCAGGTATGACAGATCTGAGCGAGAAGGTCCGGGCCTGGGGGCGCCGGCTTTTGGTCGGCACAGCGGCGGCAGCCACACTGCCGGGCCTGATCGGTCTTGCCGGCGGCGCTCCAACCGCGAATGCGTTTTCGCGGCCGGGCCTGCCAGTCGAGTACCTGCAGGTGCCGTCCGCCGGCATGGGCCGCAACATCAAGGTCCAGTTCCAAAGCGGCGGCAGCGGCTCCCCCGCGGTCTATCTGCTGGACGGTCTGCGGGCCCAAGACGACTACAACGGCTGGGACATCAACACCCCTGCGTTCGAGTGGTACTACCAGTCGGGCCTGTCGATCGTCATGCCGGTCGGTGGTCAATCCAGCTTCTACAGCGACTGGTACAACCAGGCCTGTGGTAAGGCCGGTTGCCAGACGTACAAGTGGGAGACCTTCCTCACCAGCGAGCTGCCGCAGTACCTGCAGTCCAACAAGAGTGTGAAGCCGAACGGAAGTGCGGCGGTCGGCATCTCGATGGCCGGTTCGTCGGCGATGATCCTGGCCGCCTACCACCCGGCCCAGTTCATCTACGCCGGCTCGCTGTCGGCGCTGCTGGACCCGTCGCAGGGAATGGGGCCGAGCCTGATCGGTCTGGCGATGGGTGACGCCGGTGGCTATAAGGCCAACGACATGTGGGGTCCGTCGAGCGACCCGGCGTGGGCGCGCAACGACCCGACCCTGCAGATCCCGAAGCTGGTCGGCAACAACACCCGGCTTTGGGTGTACTGCGGTAACGGCACGCCGTCCGAGCTCGGCGGGGCCAACATGCCGGCCGAGTTCCTGGAGAACTTCGTGCGCAGCAGCAACCTGAAATTCCAGGACGCCTACAACGGCGCCGGCGGCCACAACGCGGTGTGGAACTTCAACGCCAACGGAACGCACAGCTGGGAGTACTGGGGAGCCCAGCTCAACGCCATGAAGCCTGACCTGCAGGGCACTCTGGGCGCTTCGCCTGGCGGCGGCGGATAACCCAACCGCCCGCTCGGTCACTACTGCGCCTGACGTCTCCGTCAGGCGCAGTAGTGCGTTGGGGGATCGCGGTCGTGAGCCTGGCGATGCTGGTGGCGCCCGCCCGGGCCGACACCGCGAGTCCGCTCACCCCGTTGGTCGACGCCGCCGCGCAACGGCTGCAGATCGCCGACCCGGTCGCCGCCTACAAGTGGCACCAGCACGGCGCCATCGAAGATCCGGCGCGCGTCCAGCAGGAACTGGCCAGGCTGGGTGACGAGGCCGTCGCCCAACACATCGACCGCGATTACGTCACCCGGGTGTTCGGAGACCAGATCAGCGCCACCGAGGCCGTCGAATACGGCCGGTTCGCGGACTGGAAGCTCAATCCGGGAAGCGCTCCGCCCGACGCACCGGACCTGTCGTCGTCGCGGTCGGCGATCGACGCCCTCAACCAGACGATGCTGACCCAGCTGTCGGGCAACTGGGGCGTGCTGCATTCGCCGGAATGTGGCGCCCAACTCGACGCCGCGAGAAGCGGCGTCACCCGCGGGCGGCAGCTCGACGACCTGTACCAAAAGGCCCTGTCATCAGCGACGCAGTCGTATTGCCAGCAATAACTTAATTTTTCCTCACCGATTTCTAACGGTCCGATTTGGCCCGCCGATAAGGCGGTTTCCGCAGATAGATGGCATATCTCGCGCCATTTTCGAATAGGTAACGCTTTGGCCACACGCGCCGAAATCCCGGACATGAAGAATCTCTGCAAGCTTCTCGTCAAGTCCGTAGTGGTCGGCGGGGTCGTTGCAGCGTCGATGGCTTCGTCCACGGGTGTGGTGAGCGCAGACCCCGCTCCCAACTGGGACGCGATCGCCCAATGCGAATCCGGTGGCAACTGGCACGCCAACACCGGAAACGGGAATTACGGTGGACTGCAATTCAAACCAGCCACCTGGGCGCGTTACGGCGGTGTCGGCAACCCGGCCGCCGCGTCCCGAGAGCAGCAAATCGCTGTGGCCAACCGGGTTTTCGCCGAGGAGGGTGTGGAGGCCTGGCCAAAGTGCGGCGCGCAATCCGGCCTGCCGATCGGTTGGTACTCGCACCCGGCCCAGGGCATCAAGCAGATCATCAACGGGCTGATTCAGGCGGCCGTCCCGCACTGATGAAACGCACCTGCGCTCTATGACCGGGCGCCACGCTGTGTTTGGATCAGCCCATGGAAGGTTCGGCGACTGTTCACATGGCGGCGCCTGCTGCCAAGATCTGGGATCTCATCGCGGACGTCCGCAACACCGGAAAGTTTTCCCCGGAAGTCTTTGAAGCCGAGTGGCTCGGCGATGCGACGGGCCCCGCCCTGGGGGCCAAATTCCGCGGTCACGTCCGGCGCAATGAGATGGGGCCGGTGTATTGGACAACGTGCAAGGTCACCGCCTGCGAACCGGGCCGCGAATTCGGCTTCACGGTGCTCCTCGGTGACAGGCCCGTCAACAACTGGCATTACCGCCTGGCGCCCAGTGGCGGCGGCGGGACCGACGTCACCGAGTCGTTTCGGCTCAACCCGGCGCCGTGGCTCGCCTTCTACTGGTTGTTCGGCGGCTTTTTGCGCAAGCGCCGCAACATCCGCGACATGACCAAGACGCTGAACCGCATCAAAGACGTGGTCGAGGCGGACTGACGCCCGTGAAATCCGTCTTCATCACCGGTGCGGGCAGCGGCATGGGTCGCGAGGGCGCAAAGTTGTTCCACGCCAAGGGCTGGAGCGTCGGCGCGGTCGACCGCAACGAAGACGGCCTGGCGACGCTGAACGACGAACTCGGTGGCGATCGACTGTGGACCCGCGCCGTCGACGTGACGGACAAGGCGGCCCTCGAGAATGCCCTGGCCGATTTCTGCGCCGGCAACAGCGGCGGCGGACTGGACATGATGTGGAACAACGCCGGCATCGGTGAATCCGGCTGGTTCGAGGACGTGCCCTATGACGCCGCGATGCGTGTCGTCGACGTGAACTTCAAGGCGGTACTGACGGGCGCGTACGCTTCGCTGCCCTACCTCAAGAAGGCCCCGGGCAGCCTGATGTTCTCCACGTCGTCGTCCTCGGGGACCTACGGCATGCCGCGCCTGGCCGTCTACTCGTCGACCAAGCATGCGGTCAAAGGTCTGACCGAGGCGCTGAGCGTGGAGTGGCAGCGCCACGGCGTGCGCGTCGCCGACGTGCTGCCCGGGCTCATCGACACCGCCATCTTGACGACCACGACCAATCACTCCGACGACGGGCGCGCACCCATGACGGCGGAGCAATTGCGGGCCACCGCACCCAAGAAGGGCATGCTCCGGTTGATGCCGGCAAGCAGCGTGGCCGAGACGGCGTGGCAGGCCTATCACCATCCGAAGCGGTTGCACTGGTATGTGCCCAAGAGCATCCGCCTGATCGACTTCTTCAAGGGCGTGAGCCCGGAATTCGTGCGACGCAGCATCGTCAAGTCCCTACCCGCGCTAGCGCCGAAGCGGCAGTAAGGAGGTCGGCTGGTGGAAAACCGTTTGCTCACAGTCGCTTTGGTTTCGGCGGCGGTCGTCGTCAGTGTCGCGGGATGCAGCGCGGCGCCGACGACGCCCCGTCGGGCCGCGCGGCTGACCATCGACGGCGCCACGCACACGACGCGTCCCCCGGCGTGCCGGCAAGACCAGATGTACCGCACCATCAACATCCCCGACCGGGACGGTGGGGTCGAAGCGGTGGTGCTGCTCAGCGGCTACCGGGTGATGCCGCAGTGGGTCAAGATTCGCAATGTCGACGGATTCAGCGGCAGCTTCTGGCAAGGCGGGGTGGGCGACGCGCACGTCGAACTCAACAACGACGCCTACACCATCACCGGCAGCGCCTACGGCATCAACAGCAGCAACCCCAACAAAGTGGTGACCACCGACTTCAAAATCGTCGCCGAGTGCTGACTCCACAGCTGGTCGGGGCCTAGGCTCGAAACGACGTCTGATCGAGGGAGGGGGCCGGTGAAGGAACGGTTGCACTGGTTCGCGATGCATGGCTTCATCCGGGGCGCCGCGGCCCTCGGAGCCCGGCGAGGCGACGTCCAGGCCAGGCTGATCGCCGATCCGGCGGTGGCCGCCGACCCGGTCGCCTACTACGACGAAGTCCGTGCCCGGGGCAAGCTGGTGAAGGGCCGCGTGGCGTATCTGACGGCCGATCACGCGCTGGCGCATGAACTGCTGCGGTCCGACGATTTTCGGGTGCTGATCTTCGGATCGAATCTGCCGGCGCCGCTGCGATGGGTGGAGCGCCGCACCCGCGACGGCCTGCTGCATCCACTGCGTGCGCCATCGTTGTTGGCCGTCGAACCGCCCGATCACACCCGTTACCGCAAGACGGTGTCGGCGGTGTTCACCCCCAGAGCCGTTGCCGCCCTGCGGGATCGGGTCGAGCAGACCGCCGCCGAGCTGTTGGATCGGCTGGCCGGTGAGTCCGGTGTGGTGGACATCGTCGGACGGTACTGCTCGCAGCTTCCGGTGGCGATCATCAGCGACATTCTCGGCGTGCCCGAGTCGGAGCGACGGCGCGTCCTGGAATTCGGCGAACTGGCCGCACCGAGCCTCGACATCGGCTTGCCATGGCGGCAATACCGCAGCGTGCAGGACGGGATCGCCGGCTTCAGCGCCTGGCTCGCCGAGCACCTGCAGCGGCTACGCCTGGATCCCAGCGACAATCTGATGAGCCAGCTGATCCAGACGGCCGAAAGTGGTTCTGCGGAAACCTATCTCGACGAGAAGGAGCTTCAGGCGATCGCCGGGCTGGTGTTAGCCGCCGGCTTCGAGACTACGGTCAACCTGCTCGGCAATGGGATCCGGATGTTGATGGACGCGCCGGAGCATCTGGACACCCTGCGCCGACGTCCCGAACTGTGGCCGAACGCCGTCGAAGAGATCCTGCGGCTGGAATCGCCGGTGCAGCTGACCGCGCGGATGGCGCGGGGCGACGTCGAGATAGCCGGCCGGCAGTTACACCGTGGCGATCTGGTGCTGGTGTATCTGGCCGCCGCCAACCGGGATCCATCGGTTTTTCCCGACCCGCACCGCTTCGACATCGAAAGGGACAACGCCGGACGGCATCTCGCCTTCTCCGGTGGCCGGCACTTCTGCCTGGGCGCGGCCCTTGCCCGGGCCGAGGGCGAAGTCGGACTGCGCACATTTTTCGACCGTTTTCCCGAGGTACGCGCGGCGGGCGCCGGAAGCAGACGCGAAACCCGGGTGCTGCGCGGATGGTCGTCGTTGCCGGTGGCTCTGGGGCCGTACGTACGCGAGTACGACCGAACCGGTTGACACCGGGGCGGCGACGAGGTTTATTTGCCGCTATGACAGAGGTTTCTATGATCGCGGTCGAGGACGTCGTACGTGGGCTGTGGCAGGCGCTTTCGCGGCGAGATTGGGAAGCGATCAAGACCTTTTTGTCCGACGACTGCCTCTACGTCGACATGCCGGTCCCTGCACTGTCGGCGCGCGGTCCCGAGGGCATCGTGCAACGCCTCAGGATGGGACTCGAGCAGTTGGCCGGCTACGAGAACCACCCCGGCGTGCTGGTGTGCAACGGATCCGACGTGCTCTGCGAGCACTCCGAGACGTGGACTTTCGCGACAGGTGAGGAGGGTGTGCTGCGCTTCGTGACGGTCCACAAGGTCGTCGACGGCAAGATCACCGTCTGGAAAGACTATTGGGACATGAACAGCCTGGTGGCCTTCGCTCCCCCGAACCACTTCGAGGGCTTGGCGACCGGCGACACCAGTTGGATATTCGACGCCTCAGCGCTGGTTTGACGAAGGCCGCTCCACGGCACCCCGACCGTCTGCCGCCCACGCCCGGTGGAACGCATGATGGCGGCTACGACTCGGCCAGTTTCCGGAGGCGTTTCAACGTTTCCGTCAGTGCGCGTCCCACCTGGCGCACGGCGATCCGATCGGCGACGTACCCAAGTATTCCCCCGGGCGCCTGATACGACAGCCGAAATGTCACCCGTGTGCAGCCGTCGCCTCTGTCGCGCAACCGTATCCGCCCGCGCAGCGTTACGCCGGTAATTCCCACCCAGGCGAGGTCGCGGCCGTCGTCGAACTCGACCACCTCGATCACGCCGCCAACGGGTACGGAGCCGATCTTCCAATGGACGGTGTACCGCGCACCGACGCCGGGTGGTTTGTCGTTCGACGACTCCCACCGCTCCAGGCTCGCCATGAACGACGGGTAACAGTCCGGGTCGCTGACGATTTTCCAGACGGCGGCGCGGTCGGCGTTGATGACGCAACGGCGTTCGACGCGCATCAGCCGATCACCGGGAATCGTCGTTCGGCAGCCAGCAGGTCGACGCCCCCCTGCAGGGCGGCCATCACCTTGTCGTGCACCGCTTGATCGTCGCCGTCGACCTCGATCGGGTCTTGAACCTCGATCACGATCTTGGTGGGCAACGGGATGTGGCCCGCCAGGTCGCTGATGTTGAGTCCCCAGGGCAGCGCCAGCGATATCGGGACGCTCTTGAGCCGGAGCAACTTGTCGGCCATCAGCAACTTGGCCAGCCACTGCCCGCGATTGAGAAAGAGCGCGCTCTCCTGCCCACCGATGCTCGCGACGGGGACGATCGGCACCCCGGCCTCGCGGGCCAGCTTGACATAGCCCATGCGCCCGCCGAAGTCGACCTTGTGACGTTCCCAGGAGGGCCGGAACACCTCGTAGTCGCCACCGGGATAGACCAGCAGTGCTGCGCCGGAATCCAGCGCGAGACGGGCATTTTCGGGGTTGGCGGCGACGGTGCCGAATTTGCGCAACCAGCCGAGCGGCGGCGCGGACACGACGAGGTTGTGGGCCAACTGGTAAAAGGGCCGCTCAACGCCGAAATACGAGCAGAAGGCGAGCGTGAACACGAAGGTGTCGGGCGGTACATTGCCGCCACTGTGGTTGCCCACCAGCAGCACCGGTCCCTCGGCCGGAATGCGGTCCAAGCCCCGCACGTCCGCCCTGAAATAGAACGACGCCAGCAACCAGGTTCCCGGCAGTTGATCGCGGATGTAATCCGGATCTCGCTGGTCAAGGTCGGCTTTGGGCACCCACGACACAACTTTGTCGCGAGCCCAATTCAAGACGTCCTTCGCGGTCGCCATGTCGGCACGCATACCCCGGCGTCACCGGGGGTCAAACGCCGTGATGCAACCGGCCGGGCACGAAGATAACCGGGCCGCCGCAACACCTGGGATGGTCACCCCTCGTGTTTTGACCATCCAGTGTTGTTGGCAGCCGATGGCTACAAGTACCGCTGGACGCCTCCGTGACCGTGACAGGTCCCACTGGCATGGGGGTGTTCGCTGAACGACCAACTCCCATCCGAGCACTGGGCCGTGGCACCCTGCGGTTGTGAGCCACCCTTTTGCGGATATGGCACGCAGTCACCAGAACTGGCGGTGTAGCAACCGCCGCTGGGTGACGCGTAGGCCGATGGCGCCACAGCGGCGGCGCCGAAGACGACGGCTGCGATGACAAACGCAGCACGGGACAACACGTGCCCAAACCTCCCTTGTCCATCATCAGGTTGGCGACGTTTGCCCGATTCGTCGATCGAAGCCTATGCGCCCGGACCGTTGCCCACAGGCGAATCTCTGAAAAATTTCCCGCTGTCGAGGCGAGGGCAGCGCCGCTACTGCGCCAGTCCGTCCAGCACCCGGACCCGAACGGGATCGCGCTTGCCCTTGACGTCAACCCAGCCGAGCATCCGCACGCGTGCGGACTCACCAAGCGCGACCGCGGTATTGGGTCCGATGACCACTTGCCCCGGCTCAGCCAGGCCCTCCAGCCGTGCCGCCAGGTTCATGGTGTCGCCGATCGCGGTGAAGTTGCGTACTTGCTGCGCACCGACATTGCCCACCAGCGCGGGACCGGTATTGATTCCCACCCGAAAGCGCGGCCAGTCATCGCGTCCGGCCGCCGCCTGCTCGACGGCGGCATGCAGTGCGAGTCCGGTGCGCGCGGCGCGCACCGCGTGATCAGGTTGGCGCACAGGGGCATTCCAAATCGCCACCACCGCATCACCGGCAAAGGGCAGGACGGTACCGCCGGCTTCGAGGATGACCGGAACGATCGCGCCGTAGTAGGCATTGAGCATGCCGACCACCTGCTGCGGACTGGTCGCCTCGGTGAACGCGGTGAAGCCGTGCAGGTCGGCCATCAGCACCGTGATGTCGGTGATCGCACCGCCGAGG
>NZ_LZLL01000194.1:0-3086 GCF_001669335.1 Mycobacterium sp. 1245852.3
CGGCGACGACGCCGCGCAAGCCGACTGGCAGTTGCTGGTCGCGGCGCATGGCCGCCAGGGCGGCGATGGGCATGTCCAGGCTGCCGGCGTTCTGCTCGACGGCGTGCGTCAGCAGTGGGTGCGGCGCCAGCTCACCGAAGACGCGGAAGCCGTCCTTGAGGGCGGCCTGTACGGCGGCCGCGAATCGCACGGTGTAGCGCAGGTTTTCGGCCCAGTAGTCAGCGGTGAACGAGGGCCGCTCGCGCGGGTCCCACAGCGTCGCCGAATAGTAGGGCACCTCGGGCGTCATCGGTTGCAGGCCGGCGAGGGCCTCGACCAGCTCGTCGAGGATCGGGTCCACCTGCGGCGAATGCGAGGCGACGTCCACCGCCACCTCGCGCGCCAGCACGTCCTGCTCTTGCCAGGCCGCGACCAGATCGCGGATGGTCGGGGCGTCGCCGCCGACTACGGTCGACGTAGGCGACGCGACCACGGACAGCACGACGTCGGAGATGCCGCGAATCGACAGTTCCGACAACACTTGTTGGCCCGGCAGCTCCACCGATGCCATCGCGCCGCTGCCCGCGATCCGCGCCATCAGCTTCGAGCGACGGCAGATCACGCGCACACCGTCGGCCACCGACAACCCGCCGGCGACGACGGCGGCCGCGGATTCGCCGAGCGAATGCCCGATGACGGCGCCGGGACGCACGCCGTAGGACTTCATCGTCTCGGCGAGCCCGACCTGCATCGCGAAGAGCGTTGGCTGCACCCGCTCGATGCCGGTCACCGTCTCCGGTGCCGACATGGCCGCGGTGACCGAAAAGCCCGACTCCGCAGCGATCAACGGTTCGATGGCGGCGATCGTCGCGGCGAAGACCGGCTCGTTGGCCAGCAGTTCTGCGCCCATCTTCGGCCACTGCGAACCCTGGCCGGAGAAGACCCACACCGGTCCGCGGTCGCCTTGCCCCACCGCGGGTGGGTACGGGATGTCGCTCTCGGCGACCGCGCGCAGCTGGGCGCCCAACTCGTCGACGGTGCCGGCCGAGAGCACGGTACGCACCGGGCGGTGCGCGCGCCGCCGCGACAGCGTGTAGCCCAGATCCCTGAGAAACGAGCCACATTCGCCGTCGGCAGCGCCGTGCTCGTCGAGCCAGGCCGCCAGGCGGGCTGCCGTCACGCGCAGTTGCTCGGCGGAGGTGGCCGACAGGGGAAACAGCAGCGGCCCTCGCGGTTCGTCCGCCGCCTGGGCCGGCGCCTGTTTCGGGGCCTGTTCCACTATGACGTGCACGTTGGTGCCCGACATCCCGTAGGACGACACCGCGGCACGGCGCGGGTTCTCCTTGCCGGGCCATTGCGTATTGCTCTGCGGCACAAAGAGATTGGTCTCGATCCGGGCCATCTCGTCGGGCAGCCGGGTGAAGTGCAGATTCCGCGGTACCACGGCGTGCTGCAGCGCGAGGATCGCCTTGATCAAGCCCAGTGGCCCCGAGGCCGACTGCAGGTGGCCGAAATTCGTCTTCACCGATCCCAGGGCGCAGGCACCGCCGACGCCGTACACGGCGGCCAGGCTGGTGTATTCGATCGGGTCGCCGACGGGAGTGCCGGTGCCGTGCGCCTCGACGAGGCCGACCGTGGCCGCGTCGACGCCTGCGAGCTGCAGGGCTTTGCGGTAGACGGCGACCTGAGCCGTTGGCGAGGGCGCCGCAATGTTCACGGTGCGACCGTCCTGATTGGCCGCGGTGCCGCGCAGCACGGCCAGGATGCGATCGCCGTCGCGCTGGGCGTCGTCGAGCCGCTTGAGCAACAGCATGACGCAGCCCTCGCCCGACACGAAGCCGTCGGCGTGCACATCGAAGGCGTGGCAGCGGCCGGTCGGGGACAGCATGCCCTGCAGCGAACCGGTGACGGACTTGCGCGGTTCCAGCGTCACCACCACGCCCCCGGCCAGGGTGAGGTCGGATTCGCCGCTGCCCAGGCTGCCGCACGCCTGGTGCACGGCCATCAGCCCCGACGAGCACGCCGTGTCCACGGTGACCGCCGGGCCGTGCAGCCCGAGGGCGTACGCGACTCGCCCCGACGCGAAGCTGTTGGACGTGCCGGTGAATCCGTACGGCCCTTCGGCCGCGCCGCAGTCGGCGGACAGCAGCTCGTAGTCACCGTGGGTCAGGCCGACGAACACCCCGGTCTGCGATTGGGAAAGCGACGCGGGGTCCAGGCCGGCATGCTCGACGGCATCCCACGACGTCTCGAGCAGCAGGCGGTGCTGCGGGTCGATAGCGATGGCCTCACGCTCGGTCATCCCGAAGAAGTCGCAGTCGAAGCCGCCGACGTCGTCCAGGAACGCCCCCCACCGGGTCACCGATCGGCCGGGCACGCCGGGTTCGGGATCGTAGAACAGGTCGGCGTCCCACCGGTCGGCGGGAATCTCACCGACGAAGTCGTCACCGCGCAGCAACGCCTGCCAGAGGCGGTGCGGGGAGTCGATCCCGCCGGGAAGCCGGCAGGCCATCCCGATGACGGCGACCGGTGTGGCGTTCACGGCACGCAAAGTGCGAGTCCCCTATCCTTGCCCGATCTCTGAGTCGCCTATTATGCAGATGTCAGTTTAGCTTCGGACCAGGTCAGCTTAGCGGGAGTAAACAATTTCGGGTCGGCCTTGCGAAAACGGACCGCGACGGCCGAGGGGCCGCGAAAGCCGCGCCGCGACTGCGTAATTGCGCCCATCCCGGCCCACCGGGGCGCCGCGACATCCGGCCGCCACCCGTCGTCGAGAGCCGGCGGGCGGGGTCATCGAAACCGACTCACGCACGAGGCAATCCACGATCCCGCGGGTCGTTACGTGGCGCTGGTCTCTTCGGACTCTTCGGACTCGGTGTCGTTCGCGGGGTTCTCGATGACCTGATAGGCCGGATCGACCATCGAGATGGCCCGGGTGCCGGTCTGGCGGGCCTTCCCGGTGATCCGCAGCACCTGGCCGGGCTGGATGTCGGCGCCGCCGTGGCCCGGGCGGAAGGTGACGGTCATTTCCCCGGTGCTGTCCCCGATGACGATCTGTCGGTGGGTGCGGCCTCGGGTGGTGACGTCTTCGACCTCGCTGACCCGGC
>NZ_LZLL01000195.1:0-17775 GCF_001669335.1 Mycobacterium sp. 1245852.3
AAACGTCTTGAGCGGCAACGGTGTCACGATTCCGTCCGCCAGCAGTTCGGTGATCTCGGCCAGCATGGCCGCGGTGCGGTCGGGACCGGCCTCCATCAGGTCGAACGCCCGGTACACCGCACCCCGGTGCTGATCGGCGACGACGCGCGGATCCCGCACGTCGGTCTTGCCCATCTCGATGAAACGACCGCCGGGAGCCAGCAGCCGCAACGACGCGTCGGTGAACTCGCCGGCCAGGGAGTTGAGCACGACGTCGAAGCCGGCACCGCCGGTCGAGGACGCGAACGTCTTCTCGAACTCCGTCGTGCGCGAATCGCCGACGTGGTCGTCGTCGAATCCCATCGCGCGCAGGGTGTCCCACTTGCCGCGGCTGGCGGTGACGAACACCTCGGCGCCCCAATGCCGCGCCAGCTGCACCGCGGCCATGCCCACCCCGCCGGTGGCGGTGTGCACCAGCACCCGCTCACCGGCGCGCAGCCCGCCCAGCACCGACAGCCCGTACAGCGCGGTCAGGAACACCACCGGCACGCCCGCGGCCTCGACCAGCGACAGCCCCGGCGGCACCGGCGTCACCACGCGCTGATCCACCACCGCTTCCGAACCGACGACCCCGAGCAACCCCATCACCGCGTCTCCGACGGCCAGGCCGGTCACGTCGGGGCCCACCTCGACGACGACGCCGGAGCCCTCGGCACCCAGCCGGCCTCCGCCCGGATACATTCCCAGGGCCACCAGGACGTCGCGGAAGTTGACCCCGACCGCGGCCACCGCGACCCGCACCTGCCCGGCGGTCAATTCCGGGTGCGGGCAACGGCTTACGACCAGGTCCTCGAGGGTACCCTCGCCGCCGGCGTCCAATCGCCAGCCCGCGGAGGGCAACTCGACCGCGGAACCGGCGCGCACCGGCCGCAATCGCGCCGCATAGGCGACGCCCTGGCGAACCACCACTTGCGGCTCGCCGCAACCGATCACCGCGCTGACATCGACCGAGCCGTCGGAGTCGATCAGCACCACCCGGCCCGGCTGCTCCGCCTGCGCCGAGCGCACCAGGCCCCACACCGCCGCACCGGCCAGGTCCGAAACGTCCTCGCCGGCAAGGGCGACCGCGCCGCGGGTCTGCACGGCCAGCACCCCGGCGTTCTCGTCGCGCAACTCCGACTGCAGCACCGCCAAGATCTCGGCGGTCGCGGCGTGCACGGACTTCACCACGTCGCCGCCGTGATCGCCCGGCTCCCACAGCGTCACGGCGACGCCACCGGAGCCCAGCGCGACCGGCGACCAGGTGACGTCGAGCAGGCCCCCGCCGAGCGGTCGGCGGGCGGGGGCCGCCGCCGTCAGCTGCCCCGGCGCGACCGGCCGCATCGCCAACGACCGCACCGAGAGCACCGGCAGCCCCGCCCCGTCGGCCAATTCCACCGAGACGGCGCCGGCGCCGGCCGGTGCGATCCGGACCCGCGCCCGCGACGCACCCGACGCGTGTAGCGACACGCCCTGCCAGGAGAACGGCAGCACGGTGTCGTCGTTCCCGGCGGCGACACCGAGCGCGTGCAGCGCGGCATCCAACAGCACCGGATGTATTCCGAAGCCGCCGTCGGGGGCGGCGGCATCGTCGGGCACGGCGACCTCGGCGAAGATCTCGTCGCCGCGCTGCCACATCGCTCGCAGGCCCTTGAAGGCGCCGCCGTAGTCGTAGCCGCGCCGCGCCAGCCGCTCATAGGCGTCGGTGACGTCCACCGCGGTCGCCCCGGCGGGCGGCCAGCTCGAGAGGTCCGCGGCCGGTGTCACGGCGCCCGGCCGCAGCAACCCCTCGGCATGCAGCACCCACTCCGAATCCGGCTGCGCGTCAATCGAATACCCTGCCAGCCTCCGCCGGCCCGACTCGTCGGGGGCGCCGACCACCAGCTGCACCCGCACGCCCCCGGCCGCGGGCAGCAGCAAGGGCGCCGAGATGGTCAGCTCGTCGAGCACCCCGCAACCGACCTCGTCGCCCGCGCGGATGGCCAACTCGACGAACCCCGCACCCGGGAACAACACCGTGTCGCCGACCGCGTGATCGGCCAGCCACGGGTGGGCCGCCGTGGACAACCGGCCGGTCAGCACCACGCCGCCGGAATCGGGCCGCGGCACCACCGCGCCCAGCAGGGCGTGCTCGGCCGCGGCCAGGCCCAGGGTGGCGACGTCCTGCGACCCGGTCGACCCGCCAGGAAGCCAAAAATGTTGCCGGACAAAGCCATACGTCGGGAGGTCGACGCGGCGGCCATCGAGACCGGACAGCGCGGCCCGCCAGTCCACCGCCACGCCGGCGACGTGGGCCGCGGCGGCCGAGAGCCAGAAGCGGTCCAGGCCGCCGTCATCGCGGCCCAGCGACGGGATGACGCACCCCCGCTCGCCGTCGGGCATCGTCTCTTCGATGGCGGCCATCAGCACCGGATGCGGACTGGATTCGATGAACGCCTGATAGCCCGCATCGCACGCGCTGCGCACCGCCTTCTCGAATTGCACGGTGCTGCGGATGCTTTGGAACCAGTAGTCGGCGTTCAGCCCCGCGGTGTCCAGCGGTTCGCCGGTGACCGTGGAGAAGAAGGTCACGGCGGACGGCCGCGGCGCCAGCCCGTCCAGCGCGGCGGCGAGGGGGTCCCGAATCGCCTCCACCTGCGCCGAGTGGGACGCGTAGTCGACGTCGATCTTGCGGGCCCGGATGTCGTCGGCCTCGCACCGTTGCATCAGCTCCGCCAGGGCGTCCACCTCGCCCGAGACCACCACCGCCGCAACGCCGTTGACGGTGGCGATGTTGAGCCGGTCGCCCCAGGCGGCGATGAGCTGCTCGGCGCGCGGCAGGCTGCAGGCCAGCGAGACCATGCCGCCCCGGCCCGACAACCGCACCAGCAAGCGGCTGCGCAGCGCGACCACCCGGGCGGCGTCTTCCAGCGACAGGGCGCCCGCCACGTAGGCCGCCGCGATCTCGCCCTGCGAATGGCCGATCACCGCGTCGGGTGTGACGCCCACCGAGCGCCACAGTTCGGCCAGCGACACCATCACCGCCCACAGCGCCGGCTGCACCACGTCCACGCGGTCCAATCCGGGTGCGTCCGGCACCCCGCGGATGACGTCGATCAGCGACCAGTCGACGTGCTCGGCGAGCGCCTTGTCGCACAGCTGCAGGTGTTCGGCGAATGTCGGTGAACTGTCCAGCAATTGGGCACCCATGCCGGCCCATTGCGAGCCCTGGCCGGGAAACACGAACACCGTCTTGCCCATCGGCTGGGCCCGGCCCACCACCAGGCCCGCGCCCTGCTCGCCGGCCGCCAGGGCCGCCAACCCGCGCAGCAACTGCGCGCCGTCGGCGCCCACGACCACCGCGCGGTGCTCGAAGCGCGACCGCGTCGCGATCAGCGACCAGCCCACGTCCAGCGCCCGCACCCGGGGATCGGCCTTCACGCGGGCCAGCAGCCGCGCGGCCTGATTCGCCAGCGCCTCACCCGAACGGGCCGAAAGCACCCACGGGACGATGACGTCATCGCCTGGGGGCGCGGCGTTTTCGAGCTCCGCGGCGTACTGCTCGACGATGACGTGCGCGTTGGTGCCGCTGATGCCGAAGGACGAGACGCCGGCGCGCCGCGGCCGGTCCACGGCCGGCCAGGGCCGCTGTTCGGTCAGCAGCGACACCGCCCCGGCCGTCCAATCCACGTGCGGCGTCGGCTCATCCACGTGCAGCGTCTTGGGCATCACCCCGTGGCGGATCGCCTGCACCATCTTGATCACCCCGCCGGCCCCCGCCGCGGCCGAGGTGTGACCCATGTTCGATTTGATCGAGCCCAGCCACAGCGGCCGATCGGCCGGCCGGTCCTGGCCGTAGGTGGCCAGAACCGCCTGGGCCTCAATGGGATCGCCGAGCGTGGTGCCCGTCCCGTGGCCCTCGACCAGATCGACGTCGGCGGTGTCCAGCCGCGCGTTGGCCAGCGCCGCCCGGATCACCCGTTGCTGCGATGGCCCGTTGGGTGTCGCCAGGCCGTTGGACGCGCCGTCCTGATTGACCGCCGATCCGCGGACCACGGCCAGCACCGGATGCCCGTGCCGGCGGGCGTCGGCCAGCCGTTCCAGCACCAGCACCCCGACGCCTTCGGAGAACCCGGTGCCGTCGGCGGCGCCCGCGTACGCCTTGCACCGGCCGTCGGCCGCCAGCGCCCGCTGGCGGCTGAACTCGATGAACATCGCCGGGGTGGCCATCACCGTCACGCCGCCGGCCAGCGCCAGATCGCACTCGCCGGAACGCAACGACTGCGCCGCCAGGTGCAAAGCCACCAACGACGACGAACACGCCGTGTCCACCGAGACGGCCGGGCCCTCGAACCCCAGCGCATAGGCCACCCGGCCCGAGGCCACGCTCAGCGTCGAGCCGCGCAGGCCGTATCGCTCCAGGTGGCCCGGCACCCGTCCCTGGCCCCCGTAGGAGCCGTGGAATATCCCGGCGAACACGCCGGTCGCCGAGCCGCGCAGGGTGGCCGGGTCAATTCCGGCCCGCTCCAACGCCTCCCAGGACACCTCGAGCAGCAAGCGCTGTTGCGGGTCCATCGCCAGCGCCTCGCTGGGCGCGATGCCGAAGAACGCGGCATCGAAATCGCCGACGTCCGAGAGGAATCCGCCGCACCGGGCGTACGACTTGCCGACGGCGTCGGGGTCGTCGTCGAATAGGCCCGTCAGGTTCCAGCCGCGGTCCGCGGGAAACTCCGAGACCACGTCGCGCCCCTCGACGACCATCTGCCACAAAGCCTCCGGCGAATTCACTCCGCCCGGATACCGGCAGCCCATGCCCACCACCGCCACCGGTTCGGTTGCCGCGCTCAGGTATTGGCGGTTTTCGCGCTTGAGCCGCTCGTTTTCCTTCAGCGACTGGCGAAGGGCCCGGACGAGCTCTTCGGTGTTGCCGTTCATGGCAGGCGGCCTCTCGTGTCACTCATGGCGATACTTCCTGCCGTCGCACCGCAAAAACGCGGACGAGGATCAGTGCCAACGCAATAGCACCAGCTCGGAACAGAATCCAGGCCCCATCGCCAGCATCAACCCGGGGCTGTCGCTCGGCGGCGGCTTGGCCATGGTGTCGCGCAGCACGTGCAGCACCGACGCCGACGACAGGTTGCCGATCTCGCCGAGCGAGCGCCAGGTCAGTTCGAGGGCCTCGGGCGGCAGGTCGAGCGCGGCGTTGATCGCCTCGATCACCTTGGGGCCGCCGGGGTGGCTGACGAACGCGCCGATGTCGGCGGTGGTCAACCCGTGTGCTCCGAGGAACCCGGTGACGTCGTCTTCGAGGTATTGCTCCACCACGGCGGCGACGTCCTTGGACAGCACCAGTTCGAAGCCGGTGGTTCGCACGTCGAAGCCCATGGTGCGCAGGGAATCGGGATACAGGTGGCTGCGCGAGTCGAGGATGCTGGGCCCGCTGGCGGCCAACCGTTCGGCACGACGCTCGCCGACGGCCACCACCGCCGCGGCCCCGTCGGCGAACAGCGCGCTGCCGACCATGCCGGCCAGCGACGGCGTGTATCCGGGATAGGTCAGCGAGCAGAGCTCGACCGAGATCAGAGCGGCGACGGCGTCGGGCGCGCCGCGCAGGTAGTCGTGCACGCGGGCCACCCCCGCGGCGCCGGCCACGCAGCCCAGCCCGAACAGCGGCACCCGTCGCACGTCGTCGCGCAGGCCGAGCTTCGCGGCGATCCGCGCGTCCACGGAGGGCACCGCCAGGCCGGTGACCGTCGTGGTGATGAGCACGTCGACGTCCTCGGGCCGCAGCCCCGCCTCGTCGAGCGCCCCGGACAGCGCCTCGCAGCCCAGCTTCACGGCGTGTTCGGTGAAGATCCGGTTCGCCAGGCCGAAGTCGGTCAGCGCGGGGTACTGCTCGAGCGGCAGCACCAGATGACGGCTGCCGACTTTGGCGCTGGCGTGCAGCTGCCGGACGATGTCCTCGTAGCCTTCGAACTCCGGGATGCTGACGAAGAAATCGGTGAGCTCGCGCTGGGAGTATCGGTGCGGCGGTAACGCACCGAAGACGCCGGCGACGACGCTCATTTTTCTCCCACCCCTTGGTGACGAGGACCCGGCCCGTGGCGTTCAACCGGATCGCTTTGAGCCCGAAGTCTAGTCTGCATGTCCCCGGCCGTCAGGGAAAACAAGCTCATCTCAGGCGCCGCCACCCAGCCGGCTTTTGAGCCGATCGGCGCTGGCCAGGACGGTTTCGATCTGCTCGGCGACCCGCGCCGGCGCGGTGCCGCCGCGCGCGTCACGCGAGGACACCGACCCCTCGATCGTCAAGACCTCCCGCACCTGCGGCGTGAGATCGGGGCTGATGGCGGCCAATTCGTCATCGGTCAGCTCGTCGAGTCCGACGGAGCGCTGCTCGGCGGCGCGCACCGCGGCCCCGGCGGCCTCGTGCGCCGACCGGAACGGCACGCCCTGGCGCACCAGCCATTCGGCGATGTCGGTGGCCAGCGTGTAGCCGGCCGGAGCCAGGGCGGCCATCCGCTCGACGTCGAAGGTCAGGCTGGCCACCAGCCCGGTCATCGCCGGCAGTACCAGCTCCAGCTGGGCGACCGAGTCGAACACCGGCTCCTTGTCTTCCTGCAGGTCACGGTTGTACGCGAGCGGCTGGGCCTTCAGCGTGGCCAGCAGGCCGGTCAGGTTGCCGATCAGCCGGCCGGACTTGCCGCGCGCCAGCTCGGCGATGTCGGGATTCTTCTTCTGCGGCATGATCGAGCTGCCGGTCGACCACGAATCGTGCAGCTTGACGTAGCCGAATTCCGTCGAGCTCCACAGGATGATGTCCTCGGCCAGCCGGGACAGGTCCACCCCGATCATGGCGAACACGAAGGCGGCCTCCGCGGCGAAATCCCGGGATGCGGTGGCGTCGATGGAGTTGTCGGCGGCGGCGGCGAAGCCCAGTTGCGCGGCGATCGCGTCGGGGTCCAGGCCCAGCGACGATCCGGCCAGCGCGCCCGAGCCGTACGGCGACACCCCGGCGCGCCGGTCGAAGTCGACGATCCGGTCGACGTCGCGCAGCAGCGGGTGGGCGTGGGCCAGCAGGTGGTGGGCCAGCAGCACCGGTTGGGCGGACTGCAGGTGGGTCTTGCCCGGCATGATGGCGCCGGGGTGGGCGGCGGCCTGGGCGGCCAGCGCGGCGACGACGTCGAGCGCCCCGGCGGCGACCCGGCGCACGGCGTCGCGCAGCCACATCCGGAACAGGGTGGCCACCTGGTCGTTGCGCGACCGGCCGGCCCGCAGCCGCCCGCCCAGGTCGGGCCCGACCCGGTCGATCAGTCCGCGTTCCAGCGCCCCGTGCACGTCCTCGTCGGTGACCAGCGGCGAGAAGCTGCCGTCGGCGACGTCGGAGGCGAGCTGGTCGAGGCCGGCCAGCAGTCCGTCGCGCTGCTCCTCGGTCAGCAGCCCGGCGCGAAACAGGATCACGGTGTGGGCCCGCGAGGCGACGATGTCGTAGGGGGCCAGCACCCAGTCGAAGTGGGTGGACTTGCTCAGCGCGGTCAGCGCATCCGACGGGCCGTCGGCGAACCGCCCGCCCCACAACGACCCTTCGCGAGTGCTCACGCGTCGGCCGGGCCCTGCAACGTCCGGTCCCGGCGCGAGGCGATCTTCGACGACAGCCCGTGCACGTAGACGAAACCCTTTGCGGCCGACTGGTCGAAGCTGTCGCCCTCGTCGTAGGTGGCCAGGTTGAAGTCGTACAGGGATTCGGCGCTGCGCCGGCCGTTGACCGCAATGTGGCCGCCGTGCAACACCATTCGCACTTCGCCCGTCACGTGTTCCTGGGTCTTGGCGACGAAGCTCTCCAGCGCCTCCTTCAGCGGTGAGTACCACAGCCCGTCGTAAACCAGCTCGGCCCAGCGCTGATCGGTGTGCCGCTTGAACCGGCCCAGCTCGCGTTCCAGCGTGACGTGCTCGAGCTCGGTGTGGGCGGTGATGAGCACCATGGCGCCGGGCGCCTCGTAGATCTCACGGCTCTTGATGCCCACCAGCCGGTCCTCGACGACGTCGAGCCGGCCGACGCCCTGGGCGCCGGCGCGGGCGTTGAGTTCCTCGATGGCCTGCAGTACCGACACTTTCTTGCCGTCGATCGTCACCGGCACGCCGCGCTCGAATCCGACGATCACCTCGTCGGGCGTGCTCCAGTTCAGCGTGGGGTCTTCGGTGTAAGCGTAGACGTCCTTGGTGGGGGCGTTCCAAAGGTGTTCCAGGAAGCCGGTTTCCACCGCCCGGCCCCACACGTTCTGGTCGATGGAGAACGGTGAGCGCTTGGTGACGTTGATGGGGATGGCGTTCTCCTCGGCGAACGCGATGGCCTTCTCGCGCGTCCAGGCGTAATCGCGGACCGGCGCCAGCACCTCGAGATCGGGTGCCAGCGAACCGAATCCGACCTCGAACCGGACCTGGTCGTTGCCCTTGCCGGTACAGCCGTGCGCGACGATGCTGCCGCCGTGCTCGCGGGCGGCCGCCACCAGGTGCTTGACGATCAGCGGCCGGCTGATCGCCGACACCAGCGGGTAGCGATCCATGTAGAGGGCGTTGGACAGGATGGTGGGCAGGCAGTAGCCCTCGGCGAACTCGTCGCGGGCATCGACGACGACGGCTTCGACCGCGCCGCAGTCCAGGGCCCGCTGGCGAATGACCTCCATGTCCTCGCCGCCCTGGCCGAGGTCGATCGCCACCGCTACGACCTCACGGCCGGTCTCCTTGCCGATCCAGCTGATGGCCACCGAGGTGTCCAGACCGCCGGAATACGCCAGGATGACGCGTTCTGACATGAACCAATCTCCTTATACTTGAAGCGCTTACGTGAGTTTTTCCAAGGTGGTGGCCAGCTCGGCGCCGGTCATCGGCTCTCGGGCGGCCACAAAGACGGTGTCGTCGCCGGCGATGGTGCCGACGACGTACGGTAGCGCCGCGCGGTCGATCGCGCTGGCCAGATAGTTGGCGCCGCCCGGCGGCGTGCGCAGCACCGCGAGGTTGGCGCTGGCGTCGGCGGACACCAGCAGTTCGCCCAGCAGCCGGGACAGTCGCGCGGTGCCGCCGGACACGCCCCGCACCGGGCTGCCGTCCTCGGGGACGACGTAAACCCCGACGCCGCCGTCGGCGCCGCGCAGCTTGACCGCGCCCAGTTCCTCCAGGTCCCGCGACAGGGTGGCCTGGGTGACCTCGATGCCCTCGTCGGCCAGCCGGGCCGCCAGCTCGCTTTGGCTGCTGATCGACGCCGAGGACAGGATCGCCACGATGCGGTCCTGCCGGCCGGCCCGGGTGGTTTCGGGAGCGCTCTTCGAGCGGGTCATGACCGCCGCTCCACAAGCCAGGCCAGCAGCGCCTTTTGGGCGTGCAACCGGTTTTCGGCCTCGTCGAAGACCACGCTGGCCGGCCCGTCCATCACCTCGTCGGTGATCTCCTCCCCGCGGTGCGCCGGAAGGCAGTGCAGCACAATGGCTTCCGGGTCGGCCAGAGACAGCAGGTCGGCGTTGATCTGGTAGGGCCGAAACGGTGTGAGGCGGTCCAGCCCGTCGTCCTCCTGGCCCATCGACGTCCAGGTGTCGGTGACCAAAACGTCGGCACCGCGCGCGGCAGCGCCGGCGTCGGCGGTGAGCGTGACCGAGGCGCCGGTGTCCTCGGCGCGCCGGCGCGCCGCCGCCACGAACGCCGGGTCGGGGGTGAAGCCGTCCGGGGCGGCGATCGTGACGTGGATGCCGGCCGTCACCCCGCCGAGCATCAGCGAGTGCGCCATGTTGTTGGCACCGTCTCCCAGGTAGGTCATCTTCAGCCCGCGCAGTGACCCCTTGCGCTCGGCGATGGTCTGCAGGTCGGCGAGCACCTGGCAGGGATGGAATTCGTCGGAGAGCGCGTTGACCACCGGCACGGTCGCGGTCGAGGCCATCGCCTCGAGGCGCTCCTGCCCGAACGTCCGCCAAACGATGGCATCGACGTAGCGCGACAGCACCCGCGCGGTGTCTTCCAGGGTTTCGTCGCGCCCCAGCTGGGTGCTGCGGGCGTCGACGACGACGGCGTGCCCGCCCAGTTGGGCGATGCCGACCTCGAACGAGAACCGGGTGCGGGTGGAGTTCTTGTCGAACAGGACCGCGACCCCGCGGGGGCCCTCCAGCGGGCGGGCGCTAAACGGGTCCTTCTTCAGTTCGGCGGCCAGCGCCAGCACCTCGGCCTGCTCGGCGGGCGACAGGTCGTCGTCGCGCAGGAAGTGCCTAGTCACGTGGCGCGTCATGCTGCGGCCGCCTCGTCGAGAATGCTCGGCAGGGCGCCGAGGAAGCCGTCGATCTGGGCGTCGGTGATGATCAGTGGCGGCGCCAGCCGGATGACGTCGGGTGCGGCCGCGTTGACCAGGAACCCGGCCCGGCGCGCGGCCGCCTCGGCGTCCTTGGCGCGCGGCGCGGTGAGCGCGACCCCGCAGAGCAGCCCGCGGCCGCGCACGTGGTCGACCAGCGGGTGGGCCAGCGCCTCGATGCCGTGGCGCAACGACTTGCCCAGCACCTCGGCATGGCGGATCAGGTTCTCCTCCGCCAGCACCCGCAGCACCGCGAGCGCGGCCGCCGCGCAGATCGGGTTGCCGCCGAAGGTGCTGCCGTGCAGGCCCGGCGTCATCAGGTCGGCGGCCGGCCCGACGGCCAGGCAGGCGCCGATCGGCAGGCCGCCGCCGAGCCCCTTGGCCAGCGTCACCACGTCCGGGGTGATGCCGTCGTGCTGGTGGGCGAAAAACGTTCCGGTGCGGCCCATCCCGGTCTGCACCTCGTCGAGCACCAGCAGCGCCCCGTGCCGCGCGGTGATGTCGCGGGCGGCGGCGAGGTAGCCCTCGGGCGGCACGACGACGCCGCTCTCCCCCATGATCGGTTCCAGGAACACCGCGGCGGTGGCGTCGTCGACGGCGCCCGCCAGCGCGTCGGTGTCGCCGTAGGGCACGTGCGTGACGGCGCCGGGCAGCGGCGCGAACGGCGCCTGCTTGCTGGGCTGACCGGTCAGCGCCAGCGATCCCATGGTGCGGCCGTGGAAAGCCTCCTGCGCGGCAACCAGTTTGGTGCGCCCGGTGAGCCGCGACAGCTTGAACGCCACCTCGTTGGCCTCCGTCCCGGAGTTGCAGAAGAACACCCGCGCCGGGGAATCGGTGCCGAGCAGGCTTACCAGTTCTTCGGCCAGCGCCAGACCCGGTCCGGTGGCATACAGGTTGGAGGTGTGGCCCAGCGTGGACATCTGGTGGGTGACGGCCTCGATGATCGCGGGGTGGCGATGGCCCAGGACGTTGACCGCGATGCCGCCGAGCAGGTCGAGGTAGGTCTTCCCGTCCACGTCGGTAACCACGGCGCCGTCGCCGCTGGCCAGGGCCATCGCCGGGGTGCCGTAGTTGTTCATCATCACGGCTTCCCAGCGCCGCCGGACGTCCTCGGTGTGGCTCACGGGCGCACCACCTTGGTGCCGGTGCCCGCGTCGGTGAAAAGCTCCACCAGCACACAGTGTTCGACCCGCCCGTCGATGACGTGCGCGCTGGGCACGCCCGCGGTGACGGCGCGCAGGCACGCTTCGACTTTGGGAATCATGCCCGCCTCCAGCGTGGGTAGCAGTTGTGACAATGTGGCCGTGTCGATTTCGCTGACCAGCGAACCGCGGTCCGGCCAGCTGGTGTACAGGCCTTCGACATCGGTGAGCATCAGCAGCTTCTCGGCGCGCAGCGCCTCGGCCAGCGCCGCCGCGGCGGTGTCGGCGTTGATGTTGTGCACCACGCCCTCGGCGTCCGGCGCCAGCGTCGACACCACCGGAATGCGCCGCGCCGCAATCAGATCCAGCACGGCGGCGGTGTTGACCATCTCGACGTCGCCCACCAGGCCGATGTCGGTGGCCACGCCGTCGACGGTGACGCTGCGCCGCACAGCGGTGAACAACTGGGCGTCCTCGCCGGTGATGCCGACGGCGTACGGTCCGTGCGCGTTGATCAGGTTGACCAGTTCGCGGCCGACCTGGCCGAACAACACCATCCGGGCCACGTCGAGCACTTCCGGTGTGGTGACCCGGAATCCGCCCTTGAAGTCGCCCGGGATGCCGAGCCGGCGCAGCATCGCGGTGATCTGCGGGCCGCCGCCGTGCACGACGACGGGATGAACGCCGCAGTTACGCAGGAACGCCATGTCGGCGGCGAAGGCGTGCCGCAGCGTGTCGTCGGTCATGGCGTTGCCGCCGTACTTGATCACCACGATCTTGCCGTGCAGCTGCTTGAGCCAGGGCAGGGCTTCGGCCAGCACCTGCGCCTTGACCACGGTGGACAACGCTTCTGTCGAGCTCATGAGCTGTAGGCCGAATTCTCCTCGACGTACCCGTGCGACAGGTCGGTGGTCCGGATGGTGGCCCGGTGCTCGCCGAGCCGCAGATCGACCGTGATGTCGATGTCGGCTTCGGACAGGTCCACCTCGCGGGCGCCCGGCACCGGCACCCCGTCGGCGAAGACCGCAAAGCCGTTGAACGACACCGTGATCCGGTCGGGGTCCAGATCGATGGGCGCCATCCCGACGGCCGCCAGCACCCGGCCCCAGTTGGGGTCCGAGCCGAACACCGCCGTCTTGACCAGGCTGTCGCGGGCGATCGTGCGGGCGGCGACCAGGGCGTCGTCCTCGGAGGCCGCCCCCGCCACGGTGACGTTGACCCGCTTGGTGACGCCCTCGGCGTCGGCTTGCAGCTGCGCGCACAGGTCGTCGCACGCCCGCAGCACGGCGTCGTCGAGTTCGGCCTGGCTGGGCGCGATCCCGCTGGCTCCCGACGTCAGCAGCAGCACGGTGTCGTTCGTCGAGCACGCGCCGTCGACGTCGAGCCGGTCGAAGGTGGCCGCGGTGGCGTGGCGCAGCGCGCGGTCCAGGGCCGCCGCGTCGACGGCCGCGTCGGTGGTGAGCACGCAGAGCATCGTCGCCAGCGACGGCGCGAGCATGCCGGCGCCCTTGGCCATCCCGCCGACCGTCCAGTTGCCCGGGTGGTGCAGCGCAACCTGTTTGGGCACGGTGTCGGTGGTCATGATCGCCTGGGCCGCCTCGTCACCGCCGGACAGGCCGCCGGCCATGTCCTGCACGATCGTGCGCACGCCGGCGAGCACCTTGTCCATCGGCAACCGGTCGCCGATCAGCCCGGTGGAGCACACCGCGACCTCGATGGCCCCGGTCTCGGTCCCCCAGTCCGACAGCGCGGCGGCGACGGCCTCGGCGGTGGCGTGGGTGTCCTGAAATCCGCCGGGCCCGGTGCAGGCGTTGGCGCCGCCGGAGTTGAGGATCACCGCGCGCAGCGCGCCGGTGCTCAGCACCTGCTGGCTCCACAGCACCGGTGCCGCTTTGACCTTGTTGCGGGTGAACACCCCGGCGGCGGCGTAGTCCGGCCCTTCGTTGAACACCAGGGCCAGATCGCGGTTGCCCGAGGCCTTGATGCCGGCGGCGATGCCGGCGGCCCGGAATCCGGCCGGCGCGGTGACGCCCTGTTCGCGCAGCAGCCGCGCTTGCGTCGCTACGACAGATGGCGCCGCTCCTGCGACCCCGGCTACGCCGGCGTCATCGTCGCCGGCGCGCGTCACGGCGCCACCCCGATCACCGAAAGCCCTTCGGTCTCCGGCCAACCCAGGGCCAGGTTCATCGACTGCACGGCGGCGCCGGCGGTTCCCTTGACCAGGTTGTCGATCGCGGCGATCGCGACGAAGGTCTGCGCCGCCTCGTCCACCGCGACCGCGATGTGCGCCGCGTTGCTGCCGATCACCGCTCCGGTGCGGGGCAGCTGCCCCTCGGGCATCAGGTAGATGAAAGGCTCTGCGTGGTAAGCCTTTTCGTAGGCTTCGCGCAGTTGTGCCAGCGGCGCGCGGGTGCGCGCGGTGCAGGTGGCCAGGATGCCGCGGGAGGTCGGGATGAGCACCGGGGTGAACGACACCGTGACGTCGCGGCCGGTAACCGCCCCGAGCCCCTGGGCGATCTCCGGGGTGTGCCGGTGCGCCCCGCCGATGTTGTAGGCCCGCGCCGACCCGATGACCTCCGCGCCCAGCAGGTCGGTCTTGGCTGCGCGACCGGCCCCGGACGTGCCGCTGACCGCCACCACGGTGACGGCGGGCTCGATGAGATCCGCGGCCACCGCGGGCAGCAAGGCCAGCAACGCCGCGGTCGGGTAGCAGCCCGGCACCGCGATGCGGCGGGCGCCGCGCAGCCGCTCCCGGGCGCCGGGCAGCTCCGGCAGACCGTAGGGCCAGCTGCCGGCGTGCGCGGACCCGTAGTAGCGCTCCCACGCGTCGGCGTCGGTGAGCCGGAAGTCGGCGCCGCAGTCGATGATCAGGGTGTCGGGCCCGAGCTGAGAGGCCAGCGCGGCCGAATGGCCGTGCGGCAGGGCCAGGAACACCACGTCGTGGGCGGCGAGCACGTCGAGCTCGGTCGGCTCGACCACCCGCTGGGCCAGCGGGGTCAGGTGCGGGTGGTGCTCGCCGAGCGTGCTGCCGGCACTGGCGGCGGCGGTCACCGCGCCGATCGTCAGGCGTCCGTTCGCGTAGGCCGGGTGCCCGAGCAGCAGGCGCAGGATTTCACCGCCCGCGTAGCCGCTGGCACCGGCAACCGCCACCTTCATTCCGTCGATTCTGCATGGTTATGCAGTGCTTTGCAAATCCATTCCACTAGGCCCGTAGCTCCGCGCCGACCGCCTCGGCGGCGCGGCGCACCGCGGCGTCGCGAGCGGCGGTGGCGTCGTCCTCGGTGAGGGTGCGGTCGGGCGCGCGGAAGCGCAGCGCGAAGGTCAGCGATTTGCGGTCCTCGCCGATCTGCGGGCCGGTGAACACGTCGAACAGCTGCAGGTCTTCGAGCAGCTCCCCAGCGCCTTCGCGGACGGCGTCGGCCACCGCCTGGGCCGGCACCTGCGCGGGCACCACCAGGCTGAGGTCCTGGAAGACGGCCGGGAACGGCGACACCCGCGGCGCCGGCAGCGTCAGCGGGATGGGTATCGCGTCGAGGTTGAGCTCGAGGGCGCAGGTGCCCTTCGGCAGCCCGGAGCGCTCGATCACCGCCGGATGCAGCTGACCCGCGTGCCCCACCGCAACGTCCCCGACGAGCACCTCGGCGCACCGCCCCGGATGCCAGGGCAGGTATTGCGCCGCGCGCAATCGCACGTCGATTCCGCCGGCGCGGGCGATGATGCGCACCGCCTCGAACGCGTCGGCGGCTTCGGCGCGCCGGCCCGGGCCCCAGGGTCCGCGGTGTTCCCGCAGGCCGCTCAGCACCGCGGCGACGTGCTGGGGTTGCCGCGGCAACGACGCGTCGAGCGCGGCGATCTCGGCGTCGGTGGGCCGGCGGCCGACGGGGATCACGTTCACGGCGCGGGTGTCCGCCGTCGGCTGGACCACCTGCGCGAGGGCATAGAGGGAGACGTCGACCAGGCCGCGCGAGACGTTGCGCACCAACGCTTCCAGCAGCGCCGGCAGCAGCGTGGTGGCCAGGTGCGGGCGGTCGGCCTCCAGCGGGTTGAGCACGTCGGTCGTGATGCGCCGCGGGTCGTCGGCCGGCAGGCCCCACAGGTCGAACACGCCGGCGGGCAAGAACGGGGTGGGCAGGATCTCCACATAGCCGGACTCGGCCAGCGACCTGCCGATCGCGCGGCGGCGCTTCTGCACGGCGGACAGGCCGCGGCCGGCCGGCGCCGACGGCAACACCGACGGAATAACCTCGAGCCCCTCCAGCCGCAGCACCTCCTCGACCAGATCGGCGGGCTGCAGCAGGTCGGGACGCCAGCTGGGTGGCGTCACCGTCAGCGTGTCGCCGTTCGCCACGACCTCGGCGCCGATCTGGGCGAGCCGCCTGGCGGTGGTGCCCGGCGCATAAACCACCCCGGCGAGGCGATCCGGCAGGTCGGCGGCGATGTCGATCGGCGGGAGCGACCAGTCGTCGCGCGGTGGGTCGCCGCGCCAATCGGTCAAACCCTCCCCGACCACGCCACCGGCGATGTCGGCGAGCAGGGTGGCGCAGCGGTCCAGCGCGGCCACCGAGATGGCCGGATCCACCCCGCGCTCGTAGCGGCGGGCGGCTTCGCTGGGCAGGTGCAGCCGGCGCTGGGTGCGCGACACGGCGGCCGGGTCCCAAACCGCGGCCTCGAGCAGCACGTCGGTCGAATCGGCGCGCACCTCGGTGCTCGCCGCGCCCATCACGCCGCCGATCGCGGTGGTCGCCGTGTCATCGACGATGAGCACGTCGGCCGGTTCGAGTTTGCGCTCGATGTCGTCGAGGGTCACCACGGTCTCGCCGGGCCGGGCGAATCGCACGCCGAAGCCGCCGGTGATGCGGTTGCGGTCGTGGGCGTGCATCGGGTGACCGAGCTCGAGCATCACGTAGTTCGTCACGTCGACGGCCGGGGACGTCGCGCGGATGCCGGACAACAGCAGCCGGCGCTGCAGCCACCACGGCGACACGGCGGCCGGGTCGATGCCGGTGACCGGGCGCAGCGCGAACCGCCGAACCCCGGTGCCGGGCTGCACGGTCAGCGGCCAGGCCTCGCCGTTGGCCGGCAGCGGCTTGATCACCTGGCTGCCGGCGGGGTCGACGAAGTCCAGGTCGTAGGCGCAGGCGACCTCGCGGGCCAGCCCACGCAACGACAGGCCGTAGCCGCGGTCGGGCGTGATCGCCAGGTGAAAGATCACGTCGTCCAGGCCGAGCACGGCGGCGGCGCCGGCGCCGGGGTCGGCGGTGCCCGGCGGCAGCACCAGGATCCCGGAATGGTCGGCGCCCAGCCCGAGTTCGGCCGCCGAGCAGATCATTCCGTCGGAGGTGCGGCCGTAGGTCTTGCGGGCGGCGATGGTGAAATCGCCGGGCAGCGTGGTGCCCGGCAGCGCCGCCACGATGAGGTCACCAGCAACGAAGTTGCTTGCGCCGCAAACAATCTCACGGTCCTTGTTTTCACCGACGTCGACGTGGCAGAACCGGATCGGCTTCTTGAAACCGGTGAGCTCTTCGATGTCGGTGACCCGGCCCACGGTCAGCGGGCCGTCGACCGGTCCCAGGGTGGCGACCTCCTCGACCTCATGGCCGATGCGCACCAGCGTCTGCTCCAGCTCGGCGGCCTCGACGTTCCAATCCGGCGCGCCGGCCGCCACGATCTCACGTAGCCAGCTGTAGGGAACGCGCATCAGGCACCCACCCCGAACGGAAGCGAGAACCGCACGTCGCCCTCGACCATGTCGCGCATGTCCGGAATCCCGTTGCGGAACTGCAGGGTTCGTTCCAGCCCCATGCCGAACGCGAAGCCGGAGTACGCGCCCGGATCAATCCCGGCGGCGCGCAACACGTTTGGATGCACCATCCCGCAACCGCCCCACTCCACCCAGCCGGGGCCGCCCTTCTTGCCGACGAACCAGACGTCGACCTCGGCGGACGGCTCGGTGAACGGGAAGAAGTGTGGCCGGATCCGGGTGCGCGCCTCGGGGCCGAACTCGGCGCGCGCGAACGCATCCAGCGTTCCCCGCAGGTGCGCCATCGTCAGGCCGCGGTCCACCGCCAGACCCTCGACCTGGTGGAACACCGGGGTGTGGGTGGCGTCGAGCTCGTCGGTGCGGAACGTGCGGCCGATCGAGACGATGTAGACGGGCAGCTCGCGGGCGAGCAGGGTGCGCACCTGCACCGGCGACGTGTGGGTGCGCAACAGCTGCCGGGAATCGTCGGGCGCGATGTAGAAGGTGTCCTGTTCGCTGCGCGCGGGGTGGTCGGCCGGGAAGTTCAGCGCGTCGAAGTTGAACTGCTC
>NZ_LZLL01000196.1:0-13325 GCF_001669335.1 Mycobacterium sp. 1245852.3
CGCCGGAGTTGAACAGCACCGAGCGCTTCTCGCCCGAACCCGGGGTGATGCGGTTGAGCGTCTCGGCGACGGCGACGTAGGACTCGTAGGGCGTCACCATGAAGCAGGTGTGGGTGAACTCTTCGACCTGTGCGCGCACCGCTTCGACCACCCGGGGTGACGAGTTGCCGATCGTCGTCACCGCGATGCCGGACCCCAGATCGATCAGCCGGTTGCCGTCGACGTCCTCGATGATTCCGCCGCCGGCGCGCGCCACGAAAACCGGCACCGACACGTTCACCGCGTGCGACACCGCCGCGGCCCGGCGCTTGCTCAGTTCCAGCGATGCCGGACCGGGGATCTCGGTAACCAGCTGGCGGGTCTGCTCGAGGCTGGCCACCACAAAACTCCTCCCCGCGGCGTGCGTGTCACGTCGCATCAAAAGCCTATCGAGCTTGACCCCGGCGGGCACTGCGTGCACCGTGGCGGTCGGTCGCGACCCGTGGCCTGCCAGACTGAACGGGCACACTGGACCGTTACGAGGTGCGCGACGCACGAGTCCTACCGGCACCCAGCCGTAGTAATGCCCCGTATGCCGAAGAATATTTACGACGAAAGACAGGCGCGTCCATGCAGAGTCTGATCCTGTTCCTGCCGTTCCTGCTCATCATGGGCGGGTTCATGTACTTGGCATCGCGCCGTCAGAAGCGCGCGATGCAGGCCACCATCGACCTGCACGAGTCCTTGCGCCCGGGCGATCGGGTGCACACCACGTCTGGCCTGCAGGCCACCGTGGTCGCCATCACCGAGGACAACGTGGATCTGGAGATCTCCCCCGGGGTGGTGACCACCTGGATGAAGCTGGCGATCCGTGACCGGATCCTGCCCGACGACGACGAGGACCTGGCCGACGGCGACGACCCCGCCGACGAGGGCTCGATCAGCAAGGATTCCTGACGGCCGATCGCCACCCGGCGGACCGCTTGCGCAACCGGTAATCGAGGGCCACGTAGGCTCTCCTCCGGGGTAAGTAACCGATATTCGAGGAGATAGAAGGAACGTGGCATCGTCTTCGGCGCCGGTGCACCCTGCCCGCTACCTGTCGGTCTTCTTGTTATTGCTCGTCGGCGTCTACCTGTTGGTGTTCCTCACCGGGGACAAGCGAGCCGCTCCGAAGCTCGGTATCGACCTGCAGGGCGGCACCCGCGTCACGCTGACCGCGCGCACCCCGGACGGGTCGAAGCCCAGCCGTGAGGCGTTGGCGCAGGCCCAGCAGATCATCGGCGCCCGGGTCAACGGGCTCGGCGTCTCCGGTTCGGAGGTCGTGGTCGACGGCGACAACCTGATCATCACCGTCCCCGGAAACGACGGCAACGAGGCGCGCAACCTGGGCCAGACCGCCCGGCTCTACATCCGGCCGGTGCTCAACTCCATGCCGGCCCAGAGCGCGGAGCCCAAGCCGGCGCCGCGCCAGCCCGCGCCCGGCCAGCCCGCTCCGGGACAACCGGCGCCAGCACAGCCGGCTCCGGGACAACCGGCGCCAGCACAGCCGGCTCCGGGACAACCGGCTCAGCCGGCTCAGCCGGCTCCCGCGCACCCGGGTGCCCAGCCCCGGCCGTATCCGCAGGACCCGCCCCCGACTCCCAGCCCGGCACCCAGCCCCGCGCCAGCGCCAGCGCCCGGGGCACCCGCACCGGCGCCCGCGCCCGGGGGTCCCGCGGCCGAGGCGCCGCCCGGGGAACAACCCGCGCCGCCCGACCCGCGCAAGGAACTCGCCGACCGCATCGCCGATGAGAAGAAGTGGCGCCAGAGCACGCGTCAGGGCATCCAGTTCCTGGCCCTGCAATTCCAGGCGACGCGCTGCGATAAGGAAGACATCTTGGCCGGCAACGACGATCCCGCCCAGCCGTTGATCACCTGCTCCACCGACCACAAGGTCGCCTACCTGCTGGGGCCGTCGATCATCAGCGGTGACCAGATCCAGGACGCCAGCGCCAGCCAGAACCAGCGCGGCATCGGCTACGTTGTCGACCTGCAGTTCAAGTCCGCCGCGGCGAACACCTGGGCCGACTTCACCGCCGCCCACATCGGCACCCAGACCGCCTTCACGCTGGACTCGCAGGTGGTCAGCGCGCCGATGATCCAGGAGGCGATCCCCGGCGGCCGCACCCAGATCAGCGGTGGCGATCCGCCGTTCACCGCCGCGACGGCCAAGCAGCTGGCCAACGTCCTCAAATACGGCTCACTGCCGCTGTCCTTCGAGGCCTCGGAGGCCCAAACCGTCTCGGCGACACTGGGATTGACCTCGCTGCGGGCGGGCCTGATCGCGGGCGCCATCGGCCTGATCCTGGTGCTGGTGTACTCGCTGCTCTACTACCGGGTGCTGGGACTGCTCACCGCCCTGTCGCTGGGCGCTTCCGGCGCAATGATTTTCGCGATCCTGGTGATCCTGGGTCGCCAGATCAACTACACCCTGGATCTGGCGGGCATCGCGGGTCTGATCATCGGTATCGGTACCACCGCCGACTCGTTCGTCGTCTTCTTCGAACGCATCAAAGACGAGATCCGCGAAGGCCGTTCGTTCCGGTCCGCGGTGCCACGAGGCTGGGTGCGGGCCCGCAAGACCATCGTGTCGGGTAACGCCGTCACCTTCCTGGCCGCCGCGGTGCTCTACGCCCTGGCGATCGGCCAGGTGCGCGGCTTCGCCTTCACGTTGGGCCTCACCACCGTCCTCGACATCGTGGTGGTGTTCCTGGTGACCTGGCCGCTGGTGTACCTGGCGTCCAAGTCCCCGACGCTGGCAAAGCCGGCCTACAACGGCCTGGGCGCCGTTCAGCAGGTGGCCCGCGAACGCCGGGCTTCGGCGCAGGTCAAGACGGGACGGGGATAGCGCATGACTTCCTCCAAAGCCTCCAAGGACGCAACCGAGCTCACCGAAGCCTCCGAGGGCGCCACCGAGTTGACCGACGGCGCCCCGCACCACGGGTTTCTGTCGCGCCTGTACACCGGCACCGGCGCCTTCGAGGTGGTCGGGCGGCGCCGGCTGTGGTTCGGCATCAGCGGCGCGATCGTCGCCGTCGCCATCCTGTCGATCCTGCTGCGGGGCTTCACCTTCGGCATCGACTTCAACGGCGGCACGACGGTGTCGATGCCGGCCGCCGGGAAGACGGGCACCGTGCAGACCTCGCAGGTCTCGGAGGTGTTCCACCAGGCGCTCGGAAAGGATCCGGAATCGGTGGTGGTCGTCGGCAACGGCGCCGGCGCGACCGTGCAGATTCGCTCGGAGACGCTGACCAACGATCAGACGACCAAGCTGCGCAACGCCCTCTTCGATGCGTTCGGACCCAAGGGCGCCGACGGCAAGCCCAGCAAGCAGGCGATCAGCGACGCGGCGGTCTCCGAGACGTGGGGTGATCAGATCACCGACAAGGCGCTGATCGCGCTGGCCGTGTTCTTGGTGCTGGTCGGCGTCTACATCATGGTGCGCTACGAGCGGTACATGGCCATCTCCGCGCTGACGACCATGGTGTTCGACCTCAGCGTCACCGCGGGGGTGTACTCGCTGGTCGGTTTCGAGGTCACGCCCGCCACCGTCATCGGCCTGCTGACGATTCTCGGCTTCTCCCTCTACGACACCGTCATCGTGTTCGACAAGGTCGAGGAGAACACCCACGGCTTCCAGCACACCACCCGGCGCACGTTCGCCGAGCAGGCCAACCTCGCGATCAACCAGACGTTCATGCGGTCCATCAACACCAGCCTGATCAGCGTGCTGCCGGTGCTCGCGCTGATGGTGGTGGCGGTGTGGCTGCTGGGCGTCGGCACGCTGAAGGACCTGGCGCTGGTGCAGCTGGTCGGCATCCTGGTCGGCACGTACTCGTCGATCTTCTTCGCCACGCCGCTGCTGGTCACGCTGCGCGAGCGCACCGAGCTGGTGCGCACCCACACCCGCCGCGTGACGCGGCGGCGCACCCCCGGTTCACGCGCGGCGGCCGAGACCGCCGGTGACGACGACGCCGACACCGCCGGGGAAGCGAAAGAAGCGACGACGACGACGGCGGCCGAGCCGGCCAAGCCCGCGCCGAGCAAGCCGGCACCGGGAGCTCGCCCCGTGCGGCCGACCGGGACCCGGCGTCCCACCGGCAAGCGGAACGTCGGCCGGCGGTAGTCACCATGGCCACCAGCTACCGGGGAACTGGGGCCGGTCGTCGTAGCGTGCTGGTCGGCCGCCGAGCCCTGACGGGGTGGATCGGCGCCGGATTGGCGGTGGTGCTGGCGGCGGGTGTCACGCTGACGGCCTGTTCGGGCAGCGCCGCCTCCCAGATCGACTACGTGGTCGACGGCCCGCTGTCCACCTACAACACCAACACCGTCGTCGGCGCCGCATCGGCCGGGGCGCAGGCGTTCGCCCGCACGCTCACCGGGTTCAGCTATCACGGCCCCGACGGGCAGATCGTCGCCGACCGCGACTTCGGCACCGTGTCGGTGGTCGGCGGCACCCCGCTGGTGCTGGACTACCAGATCGCCGACAACGCCGTCTACTCCGACGGCAAGCCGGTGACCTGCGACGACATCGTGCTCGCCTGGGCGGCGCAGTCCGGCAGGTTTCCCGACTTCCACGCCGCCAACCAGGCCGGCTACCTCGACATCGCCAACGTCGAATGCATCCCCGGGCAGAAGAAGGCCCGGGTGTCGTTCATCCCGGACCGCGGCGTCGTCGACTACAACCAGCTGTTCACCGCGACCTCGTTGATGCCGTCGCACGTCATCGCCGACCAACTCAACGTCGACGTGACCGCGGCCCTGCTCAGCAACAACGGGCCGCTGGTGGCCCAGATCGCGAAGCTGTGGAACACCATCTGGGACCTCAAGCCCGGGCTCCAAAAAGACGTGCTCGAAAAGCGTTTCCCGTCGTCGGGGCCGTACAAAATCGAATCCATCCTCGATGGCGGCGCGGTGGTGCTGGTCGCCAACGACCGGTGGTGGGGACCCAAGGCCATCACCAAGCGGGTCACCGTGTGGTCGCAGGGGCCCGACATCCAGGATCGGGTCAACAGCCGCAGCGTCGACGTGGTCGACGTCGCCGCGGGTTCGTCCGGCGCCCTGACCACACCCGATAACTACGAGCGCTCCGATGGCCCGTCGAGCGGCATCGAGCAGCTGATCTTCGCCCCGCAGGGTCCGCTGGCCGCGCCCAAGGCCCGGCGCGCGGTCGCGCTGTGCACGCCGCGCGACTCGCTGGCCAAGGACGCCGGGACGCCGATCGCCAACTCGCGCCTGGATCCGGTGATCGATGACGCCGTGTCGGCCGCCGACGGGGCGGGCGAGGCCGACGCGTTCGCCAAGGCCGATCCGGGCGCGGCGCGCGCCGCGCTGGGCGGTGCGCCGCTGACGGTGCGGATCGGCTACCAGGGGCCCAACGCGCGGCTCGCGGTCAACGTCGGCGTCATCACCAAGGCGTGCGCCGCGGCCGGGATCACCGTTACCGGCGTCATCCTGGACAGCTCGGGGCCGCAGGCGCTCAAGGACGGCAAGATCGACGCGCTGCTGGCCAGCACCGGCGGGGCCACCGGCAGCGGGTCGACGGGGTCGTCGGCGCTGGATGCCTACGCGCTGCACACCGGCAACGGCAACAACCTGTCCGGATACAGCAACCCGCAGGTCGACAACGCGATCGGGGCGCTGGCGGTCTCGGCCGACGCCGCCGAGCGCGCCAGGCTGCTGACCGAGACCGCGCCGGTACTGTGGGGCGACATGCCCACCCTGCCGCTGTACCGGCAGCAGCGCACGCTGCTGACCTCGAAGAAGATGTACGCGGTGAGCAAGAACCCGACCCGCTGGGGCGCGGGCTGGAACATGGACCGATGGGCCCTGATCCAGTGAGGCTCCGATGACCAACGCCGCCGGGTTGATCGCGTCGCTGACGCGCAAGGTGGCCGATTTTCCCAAGCCGGGCGTCCAGTTCAAGGACCTCACCCCGGTGTTCGCGGACGCGACGGCGATGACCGCGATCACCGGCGCGCTGGCCGAGATCGCCTCGGGCGCCGATCTGGTGGCCGGCATCGAGGCCCGCGGGTTCCTGCTGGCCGCGGCCGTCGCCGAGCGGCTGCAGACCGGCGTGCTGGCCATCCGCAAGGCCGGGAAATTGCCGCCGCCGGTGCACGCCGAGACCTACGACCTGGAGTACGGCAGCGCCACGCTGGAGATTCCCGCCGACGGCCTGGACCTGCGCGGGCGCAACATCGCGATCATCGACGACGTGCTGGCCAGCGGGGGCACCCTGGCCGCCGCGGTCCGGCTGCTCGAGCGCGCCGGGGCGCACGTGACGACGGCCGCGGTGGTCTTCGAACTGAGCGCGCTGTGCGGCCGGGAAGCGGTCGCGCCATTGGCCGTGCACAGCCTGACTTGCGAGTAGCGCTCTCCCATTGGAGATATCCTCGAATTCGGAGGTGACCAACGTGGCGGAGGACAACAGCGCGGCGCAAGCGCTTGACGCGCCCACTAACGTCTCGGAGTCGCCGGCCATCACGCAGCCGATGGAGGTTCCGGAGCCCCCGACGGAGTCCCTGAAAACGTCGAGCAGCGCGTCGCGGCGGGTGCGGGCCAGGCTGGCCCGCCGGATGACCGCCCAGCGCAGCACCCTCAACCCGGTGCTCGAACCGCTGGTGGCGGTGCACCGGGAGATCTACCCGAAGGCCAACGTGTCGCTGCTGCAGCGGGCCTTCGAGGTCGCCGACTCCCGCCACGCCACCCAGTTACGCCATTCCGGGGACCCCTACATCACCCATCCGCTGGCCGTCGCCACCATTCTGGCCGAATTGGGCATGGACACCACGACTTTGGTGGCCGCGCTGTTGCACGACACCGTCGAGGACACCGGATACACGCTGGACGCCTTGAGCGAGGAATTCGGTGAAGAGGTGGGCCATCTGGTCGATGGCGTGACGAAACTGGACCGGGTGGTGCTGGGCAGTGCCGCCGAGGGCGAGACGATCCGCAAGATGATCACCGCGATGGCCCGCGATCCCCGCGTGCTGGTGATCAAGGTGGCCGACCGGCTGCACAACATGCGCACCATGCGGTTCCTGCCGCCGGAGAAGCAGGCGCGCAAGGCCCGCGAGACGCTGGAAGTCATTGCGCCCCTTGCGCATCGGCTCGGGATGGCCAGCGTCAAATGGGAACTGGAAGACCTGTCATTCGCGATCCTGCACCCCAAGAAGTACGACGAGATCGTGCGGCTGGTCGCCGGGCGTGCGCCGTCGCGCGACACCTATCTGGCCAAGGTCCGCGCCGAGATCGTCAACACGCTGAGCGCGTCGAAGATCAAGGCGACGGTGGAGGGCCGGCCCAAGCACTACTGGTCGATCTACCAGAAGATGATCGTCAAGGGCCGCGACTTCGACGACATCCACGACCTGGTCGGCATCCGCATCCTGTGCGACGAGATCCGCGACTGCTATGCCGCCGTCGGCGTGGTGCACTCGCTGTGGCAGCCGATGGCGGGGCGGTTCAAGGACTACATCGCCCAGCCGAGATACGGGGTGTACCAGTCGTTGCACACCACCGTGGTGGGGCCGGAAGGCAAGCCGCTGGAAGTGCAGATCCGCACCCGCGACATGCACCGCACCGCCGAATACGGCATCGCCGCGCACTGGCGTTACAAGGAAGCCAAGGGGCGCAACGGCGTTCCGCATCCGCACGCCGCCGCCGAGATCGACGACATGGCCTGGATGCGTCAGCTGCTCGACTGGCAACGGGAGGCCGCGGACCCGGGCGAGTTCCTCGAGTCGCTGCGTTATGACCTTGCCGTACAAGAGATCTTCGTGTTCACCCCGAAGGGTGACGTGATCACCCTGCCCAACGGCTCCACTCCGGTGGACTTCGCCTACGCGGTGCACACCGAGGTCGGCCACCGCTGCATCGGCGCCCGGGTCAACGGTCGGCTGGTGGCTCTGGAGCGCAAGCTGGAAAACGGCGAAGTCGTCGAGGTTTTCACCTCCAAGGCGGCCAACGCCGGGCCGTCGCGGGACTGGCAGCAATTCGTGGTCTCGCCGCGCGCCAAGGCCAAGATCCGGCAGTGGTTCGCCAAGGAGCGCCGCGAGGAGGCGCTCGAATCCGGCAAGGACGCCATGGCCCGCGAGGTCCGCCGGGGCGGACTTCCGTTGCAGCGCTTGGTCAATGGCGAAACGCTCGCGGCGGTGGCCCGCGAGCTGCACTACACCGACGTCTCCGCGCTCTACACCGCGATCGGTGAGGGCCACGTGTCGGCCCGGCACGTCGTGCAGCGGCTGCTGGCCGAGCTCGGCGGCATCGACCAGGCCGAGGAGGACCTCGCCGAACGCTCCACGCCGACAACGATGTTGCGCCGCCCGCGCAGCAGCGACGACGTCGGCGTCTCGGTGCCCGGTGCGCCGGGTGTGCTGACCAAGCTGGCGAAGTGCTGCACACCGGTGCCCGGCGACCAGATCATGGGGTTCGTCACCCGCGGCGGTGGGGTGAGCGTGCACCGCACCGACTGCACCAACGCCGCCTCGCTGCAGCAGCAGTCCGAGCGGATCATCGAAGTGCATTGGGCGCCTTCGCCGTCGTCGGTGTTTCTGGTGGCCATCCAGGTCGAGGCGCTCGACCGGCACCGGCTGCTCTCGGACGTCACCCGGGTGCTGGCCGACGAGAAGGTCAACATCTTGTCCGCGTCGGTGACCACCTCCGGTGACCGGGTTGCGATCAGCCGCTTCACCTTTGAGATGGGCGACCCCAAGCATCTCGGCCACCTGCTCAACGTCGTGCGCAACGTCGAAGGCGTGTACGACGTCTACCGCGTGACGTCCGCGGCCTAAGCCCTAGCTCAGCCGCACCGAGGTGATCTTCACCGGGTTGGTGGGCGCGCCGCTCTGCCGATTGCCGGCGATACCGGCCCGGGCGATCTTGTCCAGGGTGGCCAGCCCCGCCTGGTCGATGGTGCCCAGCACCGTGCTCTGCGGTTCCATCTCGGAATCCTGGAAGATCAAGGCGAATTGGCTGCCGTTGGTGTTGGGTCCCTCGGTGGCCATGACGATGGTGCCGCGCGGATACACCACCGTCGCGCGCAGCGCGGGGTCGTCGGGCTTATATTGGTCGGCGGGGTACTCGTCGGCGAATTCGTAACCGGGGCCACCGGATCCGTCCACCTCGGGGCCGCCGCACAACAGCGACCCGCCATCGGGCGAGCTGATCAACCGGGCGCACTGGGTGTTGTCGAAGAATTGCTGCTTGACCAGGCTGATGAAGCTGTTCACCGTGCACGGCGACTCGGAATTGGCGAGCTGGATCGCGATGTCACCGACGTTGGTGGAGATGACGGCGCCGATCTGCGGGGGAGTGGTCGACACCCGGCCCGACGGGGGCGGGTTCACCGGCCGGCTGACCGGATCGGGCACGGACCGGTACTGGCAGTCGGCACCCAGGTCGGGCGGCGGTGCGAACGCCGGCAGCGGCGGCGCCGTCGCCGACGCCGGGCCGCTGGAACCGGGGTTGGATCCGGTCCTGCCGGGCGCCCGGGCCCGGGTCTGGGTGGAGGATGCCGCGCTGTCCGCGGAGCCGTGACTCTGGGTCACCAACGCGAAGACCAGCGCCGCCACCGCCGCCAGCGCCAGCGCCGACGCGCCGACGATGCCCACCAGCAAACGCCTGGAATGCGTTGGGCGGCCGGGTGCTTGCCGCGGATCCGGGCTGCCGCCGGGCTGCGGTGGCGGTGCCGGCGGGGCGAAGCCGACCGGTCCCGTCGCCGGGCTCGGCAGCGCGGCCCTGGCGGCCTCGGCGAGCTCCATCGCCGTCTGATACCGCTGTTCGGGGTCCTTGACCATGCCCCGGGCGACGACCGCGTCGAAGGCCGCGGGCACCTCGGGCGCGATCGCCGACGGTCGCGGCGGCGGGGCGTTCAGGTGCGCGTTCAGCTGTTCTTCGAGGCTGTCGCCCGCGAATGGGCGCTTGCCGGTCAGGCACTCGTGCAGCACGCAGGCCAACGAGTAGACGTCGGCACGATGATCGGTTTTGCCCTTGAAGCGCTCGGGCGCCATGTAGGCGACGGTGCCCATCGTGGCGCCGGTCTGCGTGAGCTGAGTGTCGGCCTCCGCGCGGGCAAGGCCGAAGTCGATCAGGTAGACGAAGTTGCGCGCGGTGGTGATCAAGATGTTCATCGGCTTGATGTCGCGGTGGATCAAGCCCGCCTGTCGCGCGCTATCCAGCGCTGCCGCAACCTGTTCGATGACCGCTACCGTCTGCTCCGGGCTGAGCCGGCCGCCGCTTTCGGCGATGTAGTGCGACAGGTCGCGGCCCTCGATCAGTCGCATGTCGACGTAGAGCCGGCCGTCGATTTCGCCGTAGCCGTGAATCGGCACCACGTGCGGGTCGGTGAGGCCGGCCGCGATGCGGGCCTCACGGCGGAAACGCTGCTGGAAGTCCTGGTCCTCGGCCAGATGCGGCGGGAGCACTTTGAGCGCCACCACCCGGTCTGTGGTCGCGTCGTAGGCCCGGTAGACCCGGCCCATGCCGCCGCGTCCCAACAGGTCCAGTATTCGGTAATGGCCGAATGTGTCCGGATCCAGATTCACCCAACGACCATAAGCCGTCGGCGGTGCACGTCGGGCGAATCCCGCCGATCAGAGGGCGTTTCGCGCCCGGCGCACGCGCCGCGCTTGCGATCGGCGCTAGTCGAGCAGCAGCGAGGTGATGGTCACCTCGGTCGCGGGGGCGCCGTCTTCACCGCCGCCGGCGACGCCGGCCTTGGCGATCTTGTCCAGGGTGGCCAGGCCGTCGGGCTGGATGGTGCCGAACACGGTGTATTGCGGCGGCAGCTGGGAGTCCTTGTATACCAGGAAGAATTGGCTGCCGTTGGTGCCGGGCCCGGCGTTGGCCATGGCCAGCGTGCCGCGCGGATAGAGGACGGGCTCCTGCGCCTTGGGGTCGTTCGGCGGGTACTGGTCGGTCGGGTACTCGTTGGCGAATTGATAGCCCGGACCGCCGGTGCCCTCGCCCTTGGGGTCGCCGCACTGCAGCACGCCCAGGCCCTGGGAGGTGGTCAACCGGTGGCATTTGGTGTTGTCGAAGTATTTCTGGCCGATCAGGCTCGCGAAACTGTTGACCGTGCAGGGTGATTCGTTGTTCGCCAGCATCAGGCCGATGTGGCCCTGATTGGTCACCATGCTGGCGCTCACCTGGGCCGGATCGGTCGGCACCTTGCCGGTTCGCGGCGGCTTGACCTGCTTGGCGGCCGGCTCGGGGGAGGCCGGGTACTGACAGTTGGCGCCCAGGTCGGCCGACGGCTTGAACGGCGGCAGCGGCGCGGCGTTCGGGGTCGGCCCCGCGGGGGTCGTGGACTCCGGTGAGCTGGTGCTGCTGGTGGTCGTTGACGCCGCGGTGTTGCTCTTGTGGTCGTGCTTGGTGTTGACGATCGTGATCACCACCGCCACGATCACGGCCACGGCGACGATCGAGGCGGCCGCGATCAGCACGATCCGGCGCGTCTTGGCTTGCTTCGCGCGCCTTTCCAGCTGCCGTTCGAGCTTGCGTTTGGCGTTGGCGCGTCGCTGTTCGTTGGTCGGCACGGCCGCTATGCCTCCATGCTGGTGAAGTCGGAGTCCCGTAGACGGGTGAGGTGCCAGCTCAGGCTAATGTGGGCGCCGCGACTCGTGTCAAGTGGGGCCCGTGGGAAACTGGGAAGCGTGTTGATCACCGGATTCCCCGCCGGCATGTTGCAGTGCAACTGCTACGTGGTGGCCGAACGGCCTGGGACGGACGCCGTCATCGTGGATCCGGGACAGCGGGTGATGGGCGCGCTGCGCAACATCCTGGACAAGAACCGGTTGACGCCGGCCGCGGTGCTGCTCACCCACGGCCACATCGACCATATGTGGTCGGCGCAGAAGGTGTCCGACACCTACGGTTGCCCGACCTACATCCATCCCGAGGACAGGTTCATGCTCACCGACCCGATCTACGGCCTGGGCCCGCGCCTGGCGCAGATGGTCGCGGGCGCGTTCTGGCGGGAGCCCAAGCAGGTCGTCGAGTTGGACCGCGACGGCGACAAGCTGGACCTGGGCAGCGTGACCGTCAACGTCGACCACACGCCCGGGCACACCCGGGGATCGGTGATCTTTCGGGTCGACGGGGGGACGAAGGACGGGAAAGACTTGGTGTTCACCGGTGACACGCTCTTCGAGCGCGCGGTGGGGCGCACCGACCTGTTCGGCGGCAGCGGCCGCGACCTGCTGACCTCGATCGTCGACAAGCTTCTGGTGCTCGATGACGACACCGTGGTGCTGCCCGGGCACGGCAACTCCACCACCATCGGCGCCGAGCGCCGCCTCAACCCGTTCCTCGAAGGCCTGTAGCCCGTGCCGGAGTTCGCTGCGCCCAAGGGCGTGCCCGACTATGTCCCGCCGGACTCGGCGCAATTCGTCGCGGTGCGCGACGGCCTGCTGGGTGCCGCCCGCCGGGCCGGCTACGGCGATATCGAGCTGCCCATCTTCGAGGACACGGCGCTGTTCGCCCGCGGCGTCGGTGAGTCCACCGACGTGGTGTCCAAGGAGATGTACACGTTCGCCGACCGCGGCGACCGCTCGGTGACGCTGCGGCCCGAGGGAACCGCCGGGGTGGTGCGTGCGGTCATCGAGCACGGGCTGGACCGCGGCGCGCTGCCGGTCAAACTCTGTTACGCGGGGCCGTTTTTCCGCTACGAGCGTCCGCAGGCCGGCCGCTATCGCCAGCTGCAGCAGGTCGGAGTGGAGGCGATCGGCGTCGACGACCCGGCCCTGGACGCCGAGGTGATCGCCATTGCCGACGCCGGTTTCCGTTCGCTCGGGCTCGACGGCTTCCGCCTGGAGATCACCTCGCTGGGCGATGACAGCTGCCGCCCGCAGTACCGGGAACTGTTGCAGGAGTTCCTCTTTGGTCTCGACCTGGACGAGGAGACCCGGCGACGGGCGCAGCTCAATCCGCTGCGGGTGCTCGACGACAAGCGGCCGGAGGTGCGCGCCATGACGGCCGCAGCGCCGGTGCTGCTCGATCACCTGTCCGACGCGGCCAAGCAGCACTTCGACACCGTGCTGGCGCATTTGGACGCGATGGGCGTGCCTTACGTCATCAACCCGCGCATGGTCCGCGGGCTGGACTACTACACCAAGACGACCTTCGAGTTCGTGCACGACGGACTGGGCGCGCAGTCCGGCATCGGTGGTGGTGGTCGTTACGACGGCCTGATGCGCCAGTTGGGCGGGCAAGACCTGTCCGGCATCGGGTTTGGGCTCGGGGTGGACCGTACGCTGCTGGCGCTGCGCGCCGAGGGCAAGAGTGCGGGGGAGGCCGCGCGC
>NZ_LZLL01000197.1:0-11110 GCF_001669335.1 Mycobacterium sp. 1245852.3
GGATACGGGCGTGCTGGCCACCCTGCTGGCGTGTGCCGAGAAGTACGGCCTGGCCGAGGTGTCGCCGATGGTGTGCAACATGGCCGACCCGGAGCGGCTGGCGTTCCCGTTGCGTCGCGGTCTGGTATGGCGCAGGCGCACAAGCGAATTACGCACCGAGGCGGGCCAGGACCTGCTGCCCGGGATCGCGTCGCTGTTCAACGGCGCGTTGTTTCGGGCCGCCACCCTGGACGCCGTCGGTGTCCCGGATCTGCGGCTGTTCATCCGCGGCGACGAGGTGGAACTGCACCGCCGGCTGGTGCGATCCGGCCTGCCGTTCGGGACCTGCCTGGACACCGTCTACCTGCATCCCTGCGGATCCGATGAGTTCCGGCCGATCCTGGGCGGCCGGATGCACACCCAATATCCCGACAACCCCACCAAGCGGTTTTACACCTACCGCAACCGCGGCTACCTGCTGTCGCAGCCCGGCCTGCGCAAGCTGGTGGTGCAGGAGTGGGTTCGGTTCGGCTGGTTCTTCCTGGTGAGCCGTCGCGACCCGCGGGGACTGGCCGAGTGGATCCGGTTGCGGCGCTTGGGGCGTCGCGAGCGGTTCGGGAAACCGGAAGGAACGCAGTGACTTTCGTCGACGCGGCGGCACAGTCGCGCACCTTTACCCGCGCCCGCAGCGATCTCGTCGACGGCTTCCGCCGTCATGAGCTGTGGTTGCACCTGGGCTGGCAGGACATCAAGCAGCGCTACCGGCGTTCGGTGCTGGGGCCGTTCTGGATCACCATCGCGACCGGTACCACCGCCGTCGCGATGGGCGGCTTGTACTCCAAGCTGTTTCATCTCGAGCTGTCGGTGCATCTGCCGTACGTCACGCTGGGGCTGATCATCTGGAACCTGATCAACGCCGCCATCCTGGAAGGCGCCGACGTCTTCGTCGCCAACGAGGGTCTGATCAAGCAGTTGCCCACGCCGCTGAGCGTGCACGTCTACCGGCTGGTGTGGCGGCAGATGATCCTGTTCGCGCACAACATCGTCATCTACGTCGTCATCGCGATGATCTTCCCCAAACCCTGGTCGTGGGCCGACCTTTCGGTGCTCCCCGCGCTGGCGCTGATCGTGCTGAACTGCATCTGGGTGTCGCTGTGTTTCGGCATCCTGGCCACCCGCTACCGCGACATCGGCCCGTTGCTGTTTTCGATCGTGCAGCTGCTGTTCTTCATGACGCCGATCATCTGGAACGACGACACCCTGCGGCAGCAGGGCGCCGGGCGCTGGTCGAAGATCGTCGAACTCAACCCCCTGCTGCACTACCTCGACATCGTGCGCGCCCCGCTGCTGGGCTCGCATCAGGAACTGCGGCACTGGGCCGTGGTGCTGGTGCTGACCGCCGTCGGCTGGCTGCTGGCCGCGTTCGCGATGCGCCAATATCGCGCCCGGGTGCCGTACTGGGTGTAGCCGCTGGGGTGCTGTCGCTCGAACTCCCATGCTGGCTGGGTTGCCGGGGACCCTTTTTGGGTGGACATTCGTGCTCAGATGAACGATGGAGGGCGCGCGATGGACATCGTCCCGTTGGGCCCGGGCTTTGCCGCCGAATTGCGTGGAGTGACGATCCACGAGATTGCTTCCGCCGACGCCGTATACGCGGTGGTGCGCGCGGCGTTCGAGGAGCATTCGGTTCTGGTCCTTCGTGACCAGGACGTCACCGATGAAGCGCAACTTGCCTTCTCGCGCCGGTTCGGCCCGCTCGAGGTCACCAAGCCGGGGTCGGTGGGCGCCGGCAGCAACCTCGTGGTGCTCAAGACCCTCGACGAAGAGGGCAACGTGGTGCCCGAGGATCACCGGCTTGCTCTCGAAAACAAGGCGAACCAGCTGTGGCACACCGACAGTTCGTTCAAGCGGGTGCCGGCGCTGGCTTCGGTGCTGTCGTCGCGCATCGTTCCTGCACGGGGAGGCGAGACCGAGTACGTCTCGACCCGGCTTGCGTTCGAGCGCCTCGATCCGGCGCTGCAACGGCAGCTGGAGAACTCCTTCGCCTGGCACGAGTACGCCTTTTCGCGCGCCAAGATCGCGCCGGACCTTGTCGGTCCCGTTGAACGGGCGGCGCTGCCACCGCAGTGTTGGCGTCTCGTCTGGACGAATCCAGTTAACGGCCGCAAGGCGTTGTACATGGCCTCGCACACTTTCGCGATCGAGGGCATGGAGCGGACAGCGGCGCAGGAGCTGCTGGCCGAGCTGACCCAGGCGGCGACCGCCCCCGAGGCGAGTTACCTGCACGCGTGGCGCAAGGGCGACGTGGTGATGTGGGACAACCGTGCGATCATGCACCGGGGCCGACCGTGGCCGGCGCGCGAGCCGCGCCACATGGTGCGGAGCACGATTGCCGCGACGGCCGGGGACGGGCTCGACGCGATGCGTCCGCCGAGGCGCCGGTGACATGCCACTTCGACGGCCACGCCGCCGTTCTAGGTGGTGGCGGGGGCCCCGTCGTGGTGTCACACTGAAACGCCACCTGAGCAACCGGTCGAAAGGTCCACCGACGTGAGCAAAAAGGTCCCATCGGCAGCGGACGCCGCGCGGAACAACCTCGAAGCGGAGCTGGACCGGCTACGGCAACGGCGCGAGCGCCTCGAGGCCGAGGTCAAGAACGACCGCGGGATGGTGGGCGACCACGGTGACGCGGCCGAGGCGATCCAGCGCGCGGAGGAACTGGTGGTGCTCACCGACCGGATCTCCGAATTGGACCGGCGCCTACGGGCCGGGCCGTCGGACACCGACGCGTCGGAGACGCTGCCCGGCGGCACCGAGGTGACGCTGCGGTTCGCCGACGGTGAAGTGGTCACGATGCAGGTGATCTCCATCGTCGAGGAGACTCCCGTCGGCGGGGAGGGCGAGACGTTGACCGCGCGCAGTCCGCTGGCCCAGGCCCTGGCCGGCCGCAAACCCGGCGACACGGTCACCTATTCGACGCCGCAGGGCGAGAACCAGGTCGAGTTGATCTCGGTCAAGCTGCCCCGCTGACGCTCGCCAAGAAAAGCCCGGCGGCCCCGTAGACTCCCCTCGATGGTTGCCCCGCTGCCCGATTCCGCGTCCGAGGACGTGCGCCCGGGCTTGCCCCTGACCACGCAGGTCATCCGGTTCGTCGTCACCGGTGGCCTGGCGGGAATCGTGGACTTCGGGCTCTACCTGCTGCTGTGGAAGGTCCTGGGCGTCCAGGTCGACCTGTCCAAGGCCACCAGCTTCATCGTCGGCACCATCACCGCCTACCTGATCAACCGCCGCTGGACCTTCCAGGCGAACCCCAGTACCGCCCGGTTCGTCGCCGTCATGGTTCTCTACGCCGTCACGTTCGCGGTCCAGGTCGGGCTCAACCACCTGTGCCTGGCGTTGCTGCACTACCGGGGGTGGGCGCCGCTGGTCGCATTCGTGATCGCCCAGGGCACCGCGACGGTGATCAACTTCGTGGTGCAGCGGGCCGTAATCTTCCGCATCCGCTGAGCCGCCATCGGCAGGCGGTACCCTCTTTGACGATGTCGAGCACCGATCCCGTGACCAAGCCCGCCCAGTTGATGGGCTTCGGGCGCACCGCGCCGTCGGTGGCCCAGGTGCTCTCCACCCGCGATCCCGAGGTGATCGCGAAGGCCGTAGCCCGGGTGGCCGACTCGGACGATCCCAAGGGCCGGGGCGTGATCGCCCGCGGCCTGGGCCGCTCCTACGGCGACAACGCCCAAAACGGCGGCGGCCTGGTGATCGACATGACCGGGCTCAACCGCATCCACTCGATCAGCGCCGACACCCGGCTGGTCGACGTCGACGCCGGGGTCAGCCTGGACCAGTTGATGAAGGCCGCGCTGCCGTTCGGGCTCTGGGTCCCGGTGCTGCCGGGAACCCGTCAGGTCACCGTCGGCGGCGCGATCGCCTGCGACATCCACGGCAAGAACCACCACAGCGCGGGCAGCTTCGGTAACCACGTCCGCTCGATGGACCTGCTCATGGCCGACGGCACCGTCCGCGCCATCACCCCCGACGGCGAGGACGCGGACCTGTTCTGGGCGACCGTCGGAGGCAACGGCCTGACCGGGATCGTGCTGCGCGCCACCATCGCCATGACTCCGACGGAGACGGCATATTTCATCGCCGACGGCATCGCCACCAAGGACCTCGACGAGACGGTCGCCGTTCACCTCGACGGCAGCGAAGCCAACTACACCTACTCCAGCGCCTGGTTCGACCTGATCAGCCCGCCACCGAAGCTGGGCCGCGCCGCGGTCAGCCGGGGCAGCCTGGCCAAGCTGGACCAGCTACCCAAGAAGCTGGCCAAGAACCCGCTGAAATTCGATGCGCCGCAGCTGTTGACGGTGCCGGACGTGTTTCCCGTCAGCGCCATGAACAAGCTGTCGTTCATGGCGATCGGCGAGGTGTATTACCGGCTGGGCGGAACCTACAGCGGCAAGATCCAGAACCTGTCGCAGTTCTACCACATGCTTGACCTGGTCAGCGGCTGGAATAATGCTTACGGCCCAAGGGGTTTCGCCCAACACCAATTCCTGGTTCCGCCGGACGCGATGGACGAATTCAAGGCCATCATCCGCTGGATCCAGACCAGCGGGCACTACTCGGCGCTCAACGTGTTCAAGCTCTTCGGCCCGGGCAACCGCGCGCCGCTGAGTTTCCCGATGGCCGGCTGGAACGTCGCCATGGACTTCCCCAACAAGCCGGGGATCAATGAGTTCCTCAACGAACTCGACCGGCGCGTCCTGGAATTCGGCGGAAGGGTATACACCGCCAAGGATTCCCGGGTGAGCGCAGAAACCTTCCACGCCATGTATCCGCGCATCGACGAATGGATCGCGATACGCCGCAAGGCCGACCCCCTGCGGGTGTTCGCCTCCGACATGGCCCGACGTTTGGAGCTGCTGTAAATGGTGCTCGATGCCGTAGGTAATCCGCAGACCATCCTGCTGCTCGGCGGTACCTCCGAGATCGGCCTGGCCATCTGCGAACGCTACCTGCAGAACGCGCACGCGCGAATTGTCCTGGCTGCCATGCCCAATGATCCGGCCCGGGACGCCGCGGTGGCCCAGATGAAGGCCGCCGGTGCGCGCTCGGTCGAGCTGATCGACTTCGAGGCCACCGACCCCGACACCCACCCGAAGATGATCGAGGCGGCCTTCGCCAACGGAGATATAGATGTCGCGATCGTCGCCTTCGGCATTCTCGGTGACGCCGAGGAGTTGTGGCAGAACCAGCAGAAAGCGGTGCTGGCCGCCGAAATCAACTACACCGCAGCGGTTTCGGTGGGCGTGCTGCTCGGTGAGAAAATGCGCGCCCAGGGCTTCGGGCAGATCATCGCGATGAGCTCGGCCGCCGGTGAGCGGGTGCGGCGGTCCAACTTCGTCTACGGCTCCACCAAGGCCGGGTTGGACGGATTCTATTTGGGGCTCGGAGAGGCGTTGCGTGAGTACGGGGTTCGCGTGCTGGTGATCCGGCCCGGCCAGGTGCGTACCCGGATGAGCGCGCACGTCAAGGAAGCCCCGCTCACCGTCGATAAGGAATACGTCGCCAACCTCGCGGTGACTGCGGCCGCCAAAGGTAAGGAATTGGTTTGGGCACCAGCAGCATTCCGCTATGTGATGATGGTGTTGCGACACGTCCCGCGTCCCATCTTCCGCAAGCTTCCCATTTGATCATGCGCAACGCGCTGGCCACCCTCGGCCAGATGGCCTTGGCGGCGCTGGTCGCGGTAGCCGTCGCGGTGGTCTCGCTGATCGCCATCTCCCGGGTGCAATGGCCGGCGTTCCCGTCCTCCAACCAACTGCACGCCCTGACCACCGTCGGGCAGGTCGGCTGCCTGGCCGGGCTGGTCGCCGTCGGCTGGGCGTGGCGGCGCTGCAGCCGTCCCCGCGGCCGGTGGTTGACCCGGTTGGGTGGGCTGGTCTTCGTGTCGGCGTTCACCGTGGTGACGCTGGGCATGCCGCTGGGGGCGACCAAGCTGTACCTGTTCGGCATCTCCGTCGACCAGCAGTTCCGCACCGAGTACGTCACCCGGCTCGCCGACAGCCCCGCCCTGCGCGACATGACCTACCTCGGGCTGCCGCCGTATTACCCGCCGGGCTGGTTCTGGATCGGCGGGCGCGCCGCCGCGCTCGGCGGCACACCGGCGTGGGAGATCTTCAAGCCGTGGGCCATCACGTCGATCACCATCGCGGTCGCGGTCGCGCTGGTGCTGTGGTGGCGCCTGGTCCGGTTCGAATACGCGCTGATCGTCACCGCCGCGACGGCCGCGGTGACGCTGGCCTACGGCTCGCCCGAGCCGTACTCGGCGATGATCACCGTGCTGTTGCCGCCGATGCTGGTGCTGACCTGGTCGGGCCTGCGCGCCGGTGAGCGCGGGACTGGCCGCGCTTCTGACGCCGAGCGTGAAACTAACTGCACAGTCGATTCCGAGCGTGAAACTAACTTCACACTCGCGGCAGGGGTGCGCGCGGAGCCGGACGCGCCCGGTCGTGCGGGGTGGAGCGCGGTGATCGCCGCCGGGCTGTTTCTGGGCTGGACGGCCACCTGGTACACGCTGCTGTTCGGGTTCACCGCGTTCACGGTCGCACTGATGGCCCTGTGGCTGGCCGGCGTGCGCTGGCGGCGCAATCGGCACAGCGGCGGCGTCAAGGCCGCCCTCGATCCGCTGCGGCGGTCGGCCGTCATCGCCGGCATCGCCGTCGTGATCGCCTGCACCACCTGGTTGCCGTTCGTGTTGCGGGCACTGCACAACCCGATCAGCAACACCGGCAGCGCCCAGCATTACCTGCCGGCCGACGGCGCGCAGCTGACGTTCCCGATGCTGCAGTTCACGCTGCTGGGCGTCGTCTGCCTGATCGGCACCCTGTGGCTGGTGGTGCGGGCCCGTTCGTCGGTGCGGGCGGGCGCCCTGGCCATCGGCGTGCTGGCGATCTATTTGTGGTCGCTGCTGTCGATGCTCACCACGCTGGCGCGCACCACCCTGTTGTCCTTCCGGCTGCAGCCGACCCTGAGCGTGCTGCTGGTCGCCGCCGGGGCGTTCGGCTTCGTCGAACTCGCCCAGGCGCTGGCCGCCGCGGGCCGCGACCGCGGCTGGGGCCGCGCCGTCTCCCCGGTGGCCGGCGCGATCGGGCTGGCCGCCGCGATCGCGTTCAGCCAGGACATCCCCGACGTGCTGCGGCCCGACCTCACCATCGCCTACACCGACACCGACGGTCACGGCCAACGCGGGGACCGCCGCCCGCCCAGCGCCGAGAAGTTTTACGCCACAATCGATCACGCCATCACCCAGGTGACCGGCAAGCCGCGCGATCAGACCGTCGTGATGACCGCCGACTACAGCTTCCTGTCCTTCTACCCGTACTGGGGATTTCAGGGCCTCACCTCGCACTACGCCAACCCGCTCGCGCAGTTCGACCTGCGGGCCGCGCAGATCAACAAGTGGTCCAACCTCAAGACCGCCGACGAGCTGCTCCATGCCCTGGACACCTGCCCCTGGCCCCCGCCCACGGTTTTCCTCATGCGCCGCGGCGCCGCGGGCAACTACACGCTGCGGCTGGCCGAGGACGTCTACCCCAACCAGCCCAACGTGCGGCGTTACACCGTCGATCTGCGCGGCGCCCTGTTCGACAGCCCGCGTTTCGCCGTCCAGAGCGTCGGCCCGTTCGTGCTGGCCATCCGCAAGCCGGGGGCGTAACCGCTGATGAGCACCGACACCACGCCTCAAACGGGGCCTCAAACGGCCGAAGAACTAGCATCTAGCTCCGTGAACGACACGGGAGCGAATCACCGGATCGCCCGGCTGGTTGCCTCCGTCGCCGGGCTGCTCGGCGTGCTGCTGGCGATCGCCACCCCGCTGCTCCCGGTCAACCAGACCACCGCCCAACTGAACTGGCCGCAGAACGGCACCTTCGGCAGCGTCGACGCCCCGCTGATCGGCTACGTGGCCACCGATTTGAACATCACCGTCCCGTGTGACGCCGCCGCCGGACTGGCCGGACCCGGCAACGCCGGCAAGACGGTGTTGTTGTCGACGGTGCCCAAGCAGGCACCCAAGGCCGTCGACCGGGGCCTGCTGATCGTGCGCGCCAACAACGACCTGGTGCTGGTGGTGCGCAACGTCCCGGTGGTGACCGCTCCGCTGAGCGAGGTGCTCAGTCCGGCCTGCCAGCGATTGACCTTCACCGCGCACGCCGAGAAGGTCACGGCCGAATTCGTCGGACTCACGCAGGGACCCAACGCCGAGCATCCCGGCTCGCCGCTGCGCGGCGAGAAAAGCGGCTACGACTTCCGGCCGCAGATCGTCGGGGTCTTCACCGACCTGAGCGGACCGGCGCCGTCGGGCCTGCACTTCTCGGCGACCATCGACACCCGCTACAGCAGCAGCCCCACCCCGCTGAAGATGGCCGCGATGATCCTGGGGCTGGTGCTGACCGCCGCCGCCCTGGTCGCGCTGCACATTCTCGACACCGCAGACGGCACCCGGCACCGCCGCTTCCTACCGGCCCGCTGGTGGTCGATCGGCGGGCTGGACGCGCTGGTGATCGGCGTGCTGGTGTGGTGGCATTTCGTCGGCGCCAACACGTCCGACGACGGCTACATCCTGACCATGGCACGGGTCTCCGAGCACGCCGGTTACATGGCCAACTACTACCGCTGGTTCGGCACGCCCGAAGCGCCGTTCGGCTGGTACTACGACCTGCTGGCGCTGTGGGCCCACGTGAGCACCACCAGCGTCTGGATGCGGTTGCCCACCCTGGTGATGGCGCTGACGTGCTGGTGGGTGATCAGCCGCGAGGTCATGCCCCGGCTGGGTCATGCCGTCAAACAGAACCGGGCCGCGGCCTGGACCGCCGCGGGCATGTTCCTGGCCGTCTGGCTGCCGCTCGACAACGGCCTGCGGCCCGAGCCGATCATCGCCCTGGGCATCCTGCTGACCTGGTGCTCGGTGGAACGCGCGGTGGCCACCAGCCGGCTGCTGCCGGTGGCGATCGCCTGCATCATCGGCGCGCTGACCCTGTTCTCCGGGCCGACGGGCATCGCCTCGATCGGCGCGCTGCTGGTCGCGATCGGGCCGCTGCGGACCATCCTGCATCGCCGCTCCACGCGGTTCGGTGCGCTGCCGCTGATAGCCCCGCTGCTGGCCGCCGCCACCGTCACCGCGATCCTGATCTTCCGCGACCAGACCCTGACCGGCGAGATCCAGGCCAGCATGCTCAAGCGGGCGGTCGGCCCCAGCCTGAGTTGGTTCGACGAACACATTCGCTACGAGCGGCTGTTCATGGCCAGCCCGGACGGGTCGGTCGCCCGCCGCTTCGCCGTACTGGCGCTGGTTCTCGCGCTCGGCGTCACGGTGGCAATGTCGTTGCGCAAGGGCCGGATTCCGGGCACGGCCGCCGGGCCGAGCCGGCGCATCGTCGGCATCACCATCATCTCCTTCGCCGCGATGATGTTCACCCCCACCAAATGGACCCACCACTTCGGGGTGTTCGCCGGGCTGGCCGGACCGCTGGGCGCGCTGGCCGCGGTCGCGGTGACCGCGGTGGCGATGCGGTCGCGGCGCAACCGGACCGTGTACGCCGCGGTGGTGCTGTTCCTGGTGGCGTTGTCGTTCGCCAGCGTCAACGGCTGGTGGTACGTCTCGAATTTCGGCGTGCCCTGGTCCAACGAGTTCCCGGCCTGGCACTACGCCTTCGCCACCGCGCTGCTCGGGTTGACCGCGGCGGTGCTGCTGCTGGCCGCCTGGTTCCACTTCGTCGCCCCGGACAACGGGCCGCCCAGAACCCGGCTGGGCGCCCGAGTGGCCGGAATCATCCAGTCCCCCTTGGCAATTGCCACATGGGTCCTGGTGGTGTTCGAGGTGGCCTCGCTGACCCTGGCGATGACCGACCAGTATCCGGCATGGTCGGTCGGTCGCTCCAATCTGCAAGCGCTGACCGGGAAGTCGTGCGGACTGGCCGAGGACGTGCTGGTGGAGCAGGAGCCCAACGCCGGCATGCTGGCGCCGGTGAACGCTTCGGTCGCCGACGCATTGGGCGCCGGCCTGTCGGAAGGCTTCACGCCCAACGGAATTCCCGCCGACGTGCGCGCGGACCCGGTGATGGAACGGCCGGGTGACCGCAGCTTCGTCAACGACGAGGAGAAGACCGGCAGCAACCAGGCCGGCACCGAGGGCGGCACCACCCCGGCACCGGGCATCAACGGCTCGTCGGCCCAGCTGCCCTTCAACCTCGATCCCGCCCGCACGCCGGTGCTCGGCAGCTGGCGCTCGGGCATCCAGATTCCCGCGCACCTGCGGTCCAGCTGGTATCGACTGCCGGCGCGCGACAAGGCGCGCCCGCTGCTGGTGGTGAGCGCCGCCGGGCGCTTCGACCCCCGCGAGGTCCAGGTGCAGTGGGCCACCGACGATCAGGCGGCCGGCGGACACCCCGGCGGTTCGTTCCAATTCGCCGACGTGGGGGCGTCGCCGGCCTGGCGCAACCTGCGGTTGCCACTGTCGGCGATCCCGAGCTCGGCCACCCAGATCCGGCTGGTCGCCGACGACGAGGACTTGGCCCCGCAGCACTGGATCGCGCTGACCCCGCCCAGGATTCCGCAGCTGCGCACGCTGCAGGACGTGGTGGGCTCCGCCGACCCGGTGTTCCTCGACTGGCTCGTCGGGCTCGCCTTCCCGTGCCAGCGACCGTTCGGTCACCAGAACGGCGTCGACGAGACGGCGAGATGGCGCATCCTGCCCGACCGATTCGGCGCCGAGGCCAACTCGCCGGTGATGGACAACAACGGCGGCGGCCCGCTGGGGGTGACCGAGCTGTTGGTCAAGGCGACCACGATGGCCACCTACCTCAAGGACGACTGGTCTCGCGACTGGGGTTCGCTGCAGCGGCTGACGCCCTACTACCCGGACGCGCAGCCCGCCCACCTGCTGCTGGGGACGGCCACCCGCAGCGGCCTGTGGGGCCCGGCACCGCTGCGTAAAACCTAGGCGCACGGCGCTTTTCTCGAGTGCTTCGCCGCACGGGTGCGACGGCCCGCGCGGGCCGACCCTTGCCGTCCCGCCGTCGGTAAGCCTAGACTTACGGTTCGTGGTCACTTACCAAACGGGTGACGT
>NZ_LZLL01000198.1:0-1104 GCF_001669335.1 Mycobacterium sp. 1245852.3
TGCGGTGCCCGGTGATGTGCTGGGCGTGGGCAGAGGTTTGTGATGGCCCGCTCGGGCGGCGCCCATCGCCGTCATCGAGCCGTCCGTCAACCCTCCCGTCTCCGTAAAGGGCTGACGCGCACCCTGGGCGCGCTGGTGTCCGTGGCGGCCGTGGGGCTGACCGGGGCCGGGTACTACGTGGCGCACGGCGCGCTGGGCGGCATCACTGTCTCGAACGCCCTGCAGCCCGACGATCCGCGGTCCAGCGGCGACGACATGAACATCCTGCTGATCGGGCTCGATTCGCGTAAGGACCAGGACGGCAACGACCTGCCCTACTCGATTCTGAAGCATCTGCACGCCGGCGATTCCGACGACGGCGGCTACAACACCAACACCATGATCCTGGTGCACGTCAGCGCCGACAACAGAGTCGTCGCCTTCTCGATCCCGCGCGACGACTGGGTGCCCTTCACCGGGGTGCCGGGATACAACCACATCAAGATCAAAGAGGCCTACGGGCTGACCAAGCAGTACGTCGCCCAAAAGCTGGCCAACCAGGGCAACAGCACCCAGAAGGAACTCGAGACCAAGGGCCGGGAAGCCGGCCGGGCGGCGACGCTGCGCGCGGTGCGAAACCTGACCGGTGTGCCCATCGACTACTTCGCCGAGGTCAATCTGGCCGGGTTCTACGACCTGGCGCAGACCCTCGGCGGCGTCGACGTGTGCCTGAACCACCCCGTCTACGACTCGTATTCCGGCGCCGACTTCCCCGCCGGGCGGCAGCGGCTGGACGCGTCCGAGGCGCTGTCGTTCGTCCGGCAGCGTCACGGCCTGGAAAACGGCGACCTGGACCGCACCCACCGGCAGCAGGCGTTCATCTCGTCGGTCATGCAGGAGCTGCAGGCCGCGGGCACGTTCACCAACATCGACAAGCTCAAGAACCTGATGGCGGTGGCGCGCAAGGACGTGGTGCTCTCGGCGGGGTGGAGCGAAGACATGATCCAGCGCCTGGGCGGGCTGGCCGGTGGCAACGTCGAGTTCCGGACGCTGCCGGTGGTGCGTTACGACAACATCGACGGCCAGGACGTCAACATCGTCGACCCGGCGGCGATCAAGGCCGCC
>NZ_LZLL01000199.1:0-559 GCF_001669335.1 Mycobacterium sp. 1245852.3
TCACGCTGAGCCGCAATCAATTTGAGTACAGCAAGAACAAGCTGGCCGGATTGCCGACCAGCCGCAACATCGAGGTGCGGTTGCAGGGCTGGGAAGAGTTCGAGGACAAGGTCGACCGGATCGTCACGATTGGCGCCTTCGAAGCTTTCAAGATGGAGCGCTATCCCGCATTTTTCGAGCGCGCCTACGAGATCCTTCCCGACGACGGCCGAATGCTGTTGCACACCATCGTTCGGCCGTCGTTCAAAGACGCGCGGGCCAAGGGCCTGAAGCTGACCCACGAAATCGTGCAGTTCTCGCAGTTCATCCTGGCCGAGATCTTCCCCGGCGGTTGGCTGCCGACGCCGCAGACCGTCGGCGAGTACGGAGTGACCGCGGGCTTCGACCTGACCCGCGTCCAGTCGCTGCAGCTGCACTACGCCAGGACCTTGGACCTGTGGGCCGAGGCACTCGAGGCCAATCGCGAGCAGGCGATCGCCATCCAGTCCCAGGAGGTCTACGACCGGTATATGAAGTACCTGACCGGCTGCGCGAAGTTGTTCCGTGCGGGCTACACCGA
>NZ_LZLL01000200.1:0-26948 GCF_001669335.1 Mycobacterium sp. 1245852.3
GTGCACGACCGCCAGCACTACCGGCTGGTCGGCTGGCGCAACGGCGTGTGCGGATACCGTCGTTTCTTCTCGATCACCTCGCTGGCCGGGCTGCGCCAGGAGGACCGCGCGGTCTTCGACGCCACCCACGCCGAGGTCGGCCGGTGGTTCACCGAGGGGCTGGTCGACGGCATCCGCATCGACCACCCCGACGGCCTGTCGGATCCGTGCGGATACCTGGCGTGGCTGCGCGAACTGACCGGCCCGCAAGCCTGGATCGTGATCGAGAAGAAACGACGGTATCCGCACACGCCGTTGCGCCAGCCGACCAGCCGGTAGTGCTGGCGGTCGTGCACCTCGGGTCCGGTACCCCCCGCGGTGCCGGGCGCGATCGGCAGCGCCAGATCACCCAGCCGCAGCAGGTCCCCCTCGACGGTGAGGTCGGCGGCGTCGTCGTCGGATCCCAGCACCGGCAGCACGATGCGGCCGTCGTCGTCGAGGTCCCAATCGATGTCGAAATACGTTGCGTAGGGCGAGGAACGGCCGTTGCGCAGGACGTCCCACCACCACGGGTTCTGCTGGGGCACGTCGATGCCCACGTGGTTGGGCACGATGTCGACGATCAGGCCCATGCCGCGCTCCCGCGCCGCGGCCGACAACCGCGCCAGGCCGTCGCGGCCGCCGATCTCGGGGGACACCGTCGTCGGGTCGGTGACGTCGTAGCCATGGCTGGACCCGGGCGCCGCGGTCATGATCGGCGACAGATACAGGTGCGACACCCCGAGGTCGTTCAGGTAGTCGAGCAGGTTTTCCGCGTCGGCGAAAGTGAACGCGAACCCACTGGATTCACCACGTAGTTGCAGCCGGTAGGTGGAGATGACGGGTAAGGCCATGCGTCACTGCGTCTTACGCAAGACCAGCAGCGAGCGTGAGGGCAGCGACACCTTCTCCTCGGCGGTCACCACCTGGTCGGCCCCCTCTTTGCGGCCCGTCGGTTCGTTGGTGTCCAGTTCCACGGTCCACTCTTTCGCATAGTCACTGTTTGGCGTCGCGAACTCCACCGGCTCTTCACCGGCGTTGAAACACAACAGAAATGAGTCGTCAACGACCCGTTCACCGCGCGCGTTGGGTGCACTGATGGCCTCGCCGTTGAGGAACACCGCCACGCACTTGTGAATGCTTTCGCCCCAATCCTCGTGCGTCATCTCGCGGCTGCTCGGATTCAGCCAGGCGATGTCGCGCACCTCGTCGCCGCTGCGGATGGGCTCGCCCTCGAAGAACCGGCGCCGCCGAAACACCGGGTGCCGCTTGCGCAGCGTGCTCACCCGGCGGGCGAACTTCAGCAGGTCGGCGTTCTTGTCGACCAAAGACCAATCCATCCAAGACAATTCGGAGTCCTGGCAGTACACGTTGTTGTTGCCGTTCTGGGTGCGGCCGAACTCGTCGCCATGGGCGATCATCGGCGTGCCCTGGCTGAGCATCAGCGTCGCCCAGAAGTTGCGCATCTGGCGGCAGCGCAGCTCGGTGATGTCGGGGTCGTCGGTGGGGCCTTCGACGCCGCAGTTCCACGATCGGTTGTGGCTCTCGCCGTCCCGGTTGTCCTCCCCGTTGGCCATGTTGTGCTTCTCGTTGTAGGACACCAGGTCGTTCAGGGTGAACCCGTCGTGCGCGGTGACGAAGTTGATGCTGGCGCTGGGACGCCGGCCGGTCGCCTCATACAGGTCCGACGACCCGGTCAGCCGGGAAGCGAACTCGCCCAGGGTTGCGGGCTCGCCCCGCCAGTAATCGCGCACAGTATCGCGATACTTCCCGTTCCACTCGGTCCACAAACCCGGGAAATTTCCGACTTGATAACCGCCCTCGCCGACATCCCACGGTTCGGCGATCAATTTGACCTGGCTGACGATCGGATCCTGCTGCACCAGATCGAAGAACGCGCTCAACCGGTCGACGTCGTGCAGCTCGCGGGCCAGCGTGGCGGCCAGATCGAAGCGGAACCCGTCGACGTGCATCTCGGTCACCCAGTAGCGCAGCGAATCCATGATCAGCTGTAGCACGTGCGGGTGGCGCGGGTTGAGGCTGTTGCCGGTGCCGGTGTAGTCCTTGTACCGCCGCAGGTCGGTGTCGACGAGCCGGTAGTAGGCGGCGTTGTCGATGCCGCGGAAGTTGATGGTCGGCCCCAGGTGATTGCCCTCGGCGGTGTGGTTGTACACCACGTCGAGGATCACCTCGATGCCGGCTTCGTGGAAGCTGCGCACCATGGACTTGAACTCCGCGACGCTCGACGTGCGGTTGGCCGCGTACTGATTGTGGGGCGCGAAATAGCCGAAAGTGTTGTAGCCCCAGTAGTTTCGCAGACCCAGGTCCAGCAGCCGCTGGTCGTGCATGAACTGGTGCACCGGCATCAGCTCGATGGCGGTGACCCGCAGCGAGTGGAGGTGATCGATGATCGCCGGGTGGGCCAGCCCGGCATAGGTGCCCCGAAGCTCCTCGGGGACGCTGGGATGGGTCTGCGTCATCCCTTTGACGTGGGCCTCGTAGATGACGGTCTCGTGATACGGGGTCAGCGGCGCGCGGTCGGATCCCCAGTCGAAGAACGGATTGCTCACCACGCTGGTCATGGTGTGGCCCAGCGAATCGACCATCGGCGGAATCCCCGGGTCGAGCCCGTCGGCGTTGGGACCGTTCGGGTTGACGGCCTTCAGGTCGTAGGAGAACAGCGCCTGACCGAAGGTGAAGTCGCCGTGAAAAGCCTTGCCGTACGGGTCGAGCAGCAGCTTGCTGGGGTCACACCGGTGACCGGCCGCCGGCTCGAACGGGCCGTAGACGCGAAAGCCGTAGCGCTGTCCGGGAGTGATGTTCGGCAGATACGCGTGCCAGACGAATCCGTCCACCTCGTCCAAGGGAATCCGCGACTCGCTGCCGCGATGGTCGATCAGGCACAGCTCGACCTTCTCGGCGATTTCGGAGAACAACGAGAAGTTGGTCCCCGCGCCGTCGTAGGAGGCGCCGAGCGGATAAGGGTTCCCCGGCCACACGGTGGCCAGCTTGGGTTGGTGGTTACCGCCTGGTTCTGAAGCGGGACTGTTGGTTGACACCTATCGACCTTATCCGCGCGCGATTGCCCCCACCCGCGTTAGCGGCCAGGAGTAAGGCGGGTCACCACCAGCCGGTGGCCTCGGCGATCTGGCGGCCCAGTTCGGGCGCCATGGTCCGCACATAGGTGGGCGAGAGGTGGTGGGCGCCGTGATAGATCAGGATGTTTCCCTCGACTGGGCGGCACACGTCGGCGCGGCAGATCGCGTCGGTCATGTCGAGCACCTTGAGCTGCGGGAATTGCGTGACGAAGTCCAGCGTCTGGTTGCGGTCGGAGAGCATGTCGGAACGCTTGATGGCGCAGGACTGCGGGGTGCCGTTGCGTTTGGCGAGGCAGTCCGCCGGGTCGAACGGCTGGCCGTTCTTCACCAGCCACGGCGTGTCCCGCATCCCGAGAATCGGAATGTTGTTGTCGGACAACGTCTGCCAGATGCCGATATAGGTGGCGGGCATCACGTCGCCGGACTTGATGTTCCACGGCCGGGTGGTGGTGGTGAACACGTAATCGGGCCGGTCGGTGACCAGTTTGGTCATCGTTCGCTGCACCCACTCCCGACATTGCGGGTAGGGGGCGTTGTTGCCCATGATCAGCGGGACCTGCTCGGTCGACAGGGGACAGCCCATCTTCAGATACGTCACGACCTTGAAGTGGTGCAGCTTGCCCAGGATGTCCAGCGCGGGCAGCCAGTGTTCGGCGTGCGACCCGCCCGCCAGCGCGATGGTCCGGTCGGCGGCCACATCGCCGTAGGTGCAGGTGACCACCGCGGGGTTGACGAAGTCGCTGATGCAGCCGTCCCGGGTCGAGGCGGGCAGGTCCTGCTTGACCTCTAAGACGGTGGGCCGCATGGGCAGAGCGGGCACCCGCACGCGTTCGGTGAGGGCGCGGGCGCCGGGATAGTCCTGCGGGTTGAGGACGCTGAGCTCCTTGCCGGCCGACCGCAGGACGGTGACGTGCTGGCGCCAGGTGAACGAGGTCGCCGTCAGGGTCACGCCCAGCAGCACGACCGCCGATCCCAGCGCCATCGTCGGCCGGGCCAGGCGCGTCGCCCACGGAATCGCCGGCGCGGCGGCCGGCTTCGAAGAGGCGCGGTAGCGCAGCGGATCCTCGACGAGCCGGTTGGTCAGATAGGCCAGCACCCCCGACACCAGCAGCAGCACCGCGCCTTCGACGAAACTGGCGTGCTTGTGACCGCTGTAGGACAGCCAGAAGATCAGCAGCGGCCAGTGCCACAGGTAGAGCGCGTACGCCATGGCGCCCAGCTCCACCAGGGGCCGCGTCGCCAGCAGCCGGTTGGGCAGCGGCAGCCGGCCACCGGCGCCGCTCTGCAGGTTGGCTCCGACCAGGATCATCAGCATGGCGGCGCCGACCGGCACCAACGCCCACGGGCCGGGGAACTCCTGCACGCCGTCGATCAGCGCCCCGCAGGACAGCACCGCGCCCAGCGCGACGGTGGCCAGCACCGTCCGCAACCACATGGGCCAGTGGACGCGGGTCACCAGCGCGCCGACCAGCGCGCCCAGCAACAACTCCCAGCCCCGCGCAAAGCTGTTGTAGTAGGCGGCCGCCTGGTCCTGCTGATGGGCGATGATCGCGTAGACGAACGAGGCCACCGTCAACGCGGACAGGACCACCACGAGCGCGATCCGCAGCCGGGCCGCGCGCGGGAACAGCAGGGCCAGCCCGGCGATCAACAGCAGGAAGCTGACGTAGAACTGGCCCTGCACCGACATCGACCAGATGTGCTGCAAGGGGCTGACGGCCTCGCCCGCCCGCAGGTAGTCCGAGGCGGTGTTGGCCAGCTCCCAGTTCTGGTAGTAGCCCAGGCTGGCCAGGCTCTGGTCGGCGAAGGTCTCCCAGCGGGTCTCCGGTTGCACCAGGATGGTCAGCACCGCGCACCCGGCCAGCACCACGACCAGCGCGGGAACCAGCCGCCGGACGAGCCGGACCACCTCGGCCACCGGCGACAGCGGCACGGCCGGGTTCAGCGCGGTGCGGATGATCTTGCCGCCGAAGAAGAATCCGGACAGCGCCAGGAACACGTCCACGCCGCCGGAGACCCGGCCGAACCAGATATGGAAGACGGCGACCAGGGCGATGGCGATGCCACGCAGGCCGTCGAGGTCGTAGCGATAGAACCCCTGGGACCCCGTTTTGCGCGCTCCCGTCGCGACCGGATCGGCGGTGGCGTCCGGTGCAGGAGACGGTGGCGGGGTCGGCATGATCGCCAGTTAATTTACCGAAAACCCGCCACGAGCTCCCGACAGCTCGCGGCGGCGAGGCCGCTCAGCGGGGCGGGGAAGCGAGTGGCGGGTGTCGGACGGCCAACACACGGCCCGGAAATTACCTGCCGATGCCGGCGCCGGTCGGCTGCAACGGCGTCTGCTGGGCCGGCAGCTGCACAGGCGCCTGCTGGAACGGCGACTGCTGCAGCGGCGACTGCTGCGTCGGGGCTTGTTGCAGCGGGGCCTGCTGGGTGGGCAGCTGTTGCGGGGCCTGCTGGTAGGGCGACTGCTGCGTCGGGGCCTGTTGGGCGGGGGCCTGCTGGCCGGGCAGCTGCTGCGGTGCCTGTTGCAGCGGCGTCTGCTGCGCCGGCGCGGCGCCGAGCACCCGGACCATGTACGGCGTCATGCCGTTGGCGCGCACCGGAGAGACCTGCACAACGTCGCCGACCTCGAGCATCTGGTTGTTGCCCAGGTACATCGCGACGCTCTGGGTGCCCTCGGGGCCGTAGAAGATCAGGTCACCCTTGCGGGCCTGCTGCGGCAGGATCTTCTGTCCGACCCGGTAGATCGCGCCCGACGACCGGGGCAGCTTGATGCCGGCGCCGGCGTAGGCGTACTGCATCAGCCCGGAGGCGTCGAAACCGACGGTGTTGATGCCGGTGCCGGTGCCGCGGGTGGGGCCGTTGATGCCGCCACCGGCCCAGGAGAACGGCACACCGCGCTGCGACAGACCGCGGGCGATCACCACATCGGTGGCCTGCTGGTAGTCCATCGATCTGGCGCCCGGGTCGGCGGTCGCGATGGTGGGAGCCACCATCGGCGCCCCGAGCAGGGCCAAACCGATCGCGAAGGCGTAGATGCGTTTCATTTTTGTGGCCTTTCCCTGGCCTCTCCAGGCGCTCAATGGGCCTCGACGCGGTGACCTCGCGCGTCCGCCCCCGGTTCATGAACCGAGCGGCGGCCGCCACGCTGGGGCCGACGCCGTCCATGGCACTTGCGAAGTGACTCAGCGGTCGCCCGCTGATTCACATCAGTCACACAAGCCACTTTGACAACAGATGGTGTTAGCCGCCAGGCCCAGGCGGGATTTTTTGTCGTACCGTGACCGGACGGTGACAGGAGCACCGAATTCCGTATGCGCAGTTGTGATTTCGGTCTCAGTCGGCGACGAAGCCGCGCGCCGGGGCCGGCGGGGCCAGCCGGTGATCAGAGCCAGTAGCGTTCGCTGAACATCGTCAGCAGCGACCCGGCCACCGAGCTGACCATGACCAGCGCCAGCGCCAGCACCGGCCAGAAGGACATGTACCAGCCCTTCAGGATCGAGACGACCGGGCCGACGACGGCGGCGGTGATGGCCGCGCCGATGCCCCCCCACACCACCGGGTGGATGTAGAGGTCCAGGCCGTAGGGGACCGGCCCGCAGGTCTCGTCCTCGCAGACGTTCGCCAGAAAGCCGAAAAGCCGCGTCGGCCAGGTGGTCGCCGTGGCCAGCACGGCGAGCAGGACCAGGAGCACGACCGTGCAGATGATGTCCCAGGGCGCCACCCGCACCCGCAACACGCGGGGCCCTGCGGCGGTTTCGGCGTCGTAGTCCACCAGCGGGTAGTGCGTGTCCCTGGACCAGCCCGGCCCGAGCGCGGGGTCGGCCTCGGGTCCCGGCGCTGCGCCCTCGGACTGCTGCGACGTGGCCATGCTGTCCCATGCTTCCCGACGTCGCAGTTTTGCGCGAATCGGCTGCTTTACCCTCGATCACTATGCCGGCGGCGAAGGCCGGGCTGACGCCCGAGCAGATCAGCGCGATCGACGCCGCGCACCTGTGGCACCCGTACAGCACCATCGGCGCCGAGTCCGTCGCGCCCGTGGTCGCGGTCGGTGCCCGCGGCGCCAACCTCACCCTGATCCGCGACGGCGAGCCGGTCGAGGCGCTCGATGCCATGAGCTCCTGGTGGACCGCCATCCACGGGCACGGCCACCCGGTGCTGGACGCGGCCCTCACGGCCCAGCTCGGCGCGATGAACCACGTCATGTTCGGCGGGCTGACGCATGAACCCGCGGCGCGGCTGGCCCAGTTGCTGGTGGACATCACCCCGGCGGAGCTGCAGACGGTGTTCTTCAGCGACTCCGGCTCGGTGTCGGTGGAGGTGGCGGTGAAGATGGCGCTGCAGTACTGGCGCAGCCGCGATCGGCCCGGCAAGCACCGGCTGATGACCTGGCGCGGCGGCTACCACGGCGACACCTTCACCCCGATGAGCGTCTGCGACCCCGACGGCGGCATGCACTCGCTGTGGACCGACATCCTGGCCCGGCAGGTGTTCGCCCCGCAGGTGCCCCGCGATTACGACCCCGCCTACAGCGCGGCGTTCGAGGAACAGCTGGCCGGCCACGCCGCCGAACTGGCCGCGGTCGTCGTCGAGCCAGTCGTCCAGGGCGCCGGCGGCATGCGCTTCCACGACCCGCAATACCTGCGCGACCTGCGCGACATCTGTCGACGGCACGACGTGCTGCTCATCTTCGACGAGATCGCCACCGGCTTCGGGCGCACCGGCGAACTCTTCGCGGCCGACCACGCGGGGGTGAGCCCGGACATCATGTGCGTCGGCAAGGCGCTGACCGGGGGATACCTCACCCTGGCCGCCACCTTGTGCACCGCCGACATCGCCCACACCATCAGCGCGGGTGAGGCGGGAGCGCTGATGCACGGCCCCACGTTCATGGCCAACGCGCTGGCCTGCGCGGTGTCGGTGGCCAGCGTCGAGATGCTGCTCGGGCAGGACTGGCGGTCGCGGGTCGCCGAGATCGGCGCCGGGCTGGCGGCCGGTCTCGAGCCCGCCCGGGCGCTGCCGGGCGTGCGCGACGTGCGGGTGCGCGGCGCCATCGGCGTCATCGAATGCGAGCGGCCGGTCGACCTGGCCGTCGCCACCCCGGCGGCCCTGGATCACGGCGTCTGGCTGCGCCCGTTTCGCAACCTGGTCTACGCCATGCCGCCCTACATCTGCACGCCCCGCGAGATCGCGCAGATCACCTCGGCGATGGTCGAGGTGGCGACGCGAACGGGCTCTCGTAGGCTCTAGGGCGATGAAGGCACCCATCGAGGTCTCCCCGCTGGCCTGGCTGGAGGCGGTGGAACGGCAGCGCCGCGAGGCCGGGTTGCGCCGCGCGCTGCGGCCGCGTCCGGCCGTCGCCACCGAGCTGGACCTGGCCTCCAACGACTACCTCGGGCTGTCGCAGCATCCCGACGTGATCGACGGCGGCGTCGCCGCGCTGCGCATGTGGGGCGCCGGTGCCACCGGATCCCGGCTGGTCACCGGCGACACCGAACTGCACCAGCAGTTCGAGGCCGAGCTGGCCGATTACGTGGGCGCGGAGTCGGGCCTGCTGTTCTCCTCCGGATACGCGGCCAACCTGGGTGCCGTCGTCGGGTTGTCGGGCCGGGGTTCACTGCTGGTCTCCGATGAGCTCTCGCACGCGTCGCTGGTGGACGCCTGCCGGCTGTCGCGGGCGCGGGTGGCGGTGACGCCGCACCGCGACGTCGGCGCGGTGGCGGCCGCGCTGCAGACGCGCGCCGAGGAGCGCGCGGTCGTCATCACCGAGTCCGTGTTTTCCACCGACGGCGCGCTGGCGCCGCTGCGCGAATTGCACGAGGTGTGCCGCGCGCACGGCGCCCTGCTCATCGTCGACGAGGCGCACGGCCTGGGCGTGCGCGGCGGCGGGCGCGGGCTGCTGCACGAGGCCGGCCTGGCCGGGGCGCCCGACGTGGTGATGACCACCACGCTGTCCAAGGCGCTGGGCAGCCAGGGCGGCGCGGTGCTGGGACCGGCGTCGGTGCGGGCGCATCTCATCGACGCGGCGCGCACGTTCATCTTCGACACCGGCCTGGCCCCGGCGGCGGTGGGCGCCGCGCGGGCCGCGCTGGGTGTGCTGCGGTCCGAACCCTGGCGCCCGGACGCGGTGTTGCGCCACGCCGCCATGCTCGCCGAGGTCTGCGGGGTGGCCGAGGTGCCGCAATCGGCGGTGGTCTCGGTGATCCTGGGCGACCCGGACGTCGCGGTGGCCGCCGCGACCGCCTGCCTCGACGCCGGCGTGCGGGTGGGATGCTTCCGCCCCCCGACCGTGCCCGCCGGGACGTCGCGGCTGCGGCTGACCGCGCGCGCGTCGCTGGACGACGCCGAGCTCGAGGTCGCGCGCCGGGTGCTCTCCGATGTGCTCGCCGAGCTGGGTTGAGGCACACCGGTGACGGTTCTGGTCGTCACCGGCACCGACACCGGGGTCGGCAAGACGGTCGTCACCGCCGCGCTGGCCTGTCACGCCCGTCAGGCCGGCATCGACGTGGCGGTGTGCAAGCCGGTCCAGACCGGCGTCGACGCCGGCGACGACGACCTCGCCGAGGTGGCCCGGCTATCCGGGGTGACGCAGCTGGCAGGGTTGGGCCGTTATCCGCTGCCGATGGCGCCGGTGGCCGCCGCCGAGGCGGCCGGAATGCCGCTGCCCACTTGCGAGCAGCTGCTGGCGCTCATCGGTGAGCTGGACCGGCCGGGGCGGCTCACATTGGTCGAGGGCGCCGGGGGACTGCTGGTCGAGCTCGGCGAAAACGGTGTCACCGCACGCGATCTCGCCGTCGCGCTGGGCGCCGCGGTGCTGGTCGTGGTCGGGCCGTCGTTGGGTACGCTCAACCACACCGCGCTGACCCTGGAATCGCTTGCCGCGCATCATGTTTCGTGCGCTGGTCTGGTCATCGGCAGCTGGCCCCGGCGGCCCGGCGTGGTGGAGACGACGAATCGGTCCGCGCTGGCCCGGCTGGCCGCGGTGCGCGCCGCGCTGCCCGAAGGGGCCGCAGCGCTGGACGCCGCCGACTTTGCGGCGCTGTGCACCCAGGCTTTCGACCGCGACTGGGTCGCCGCGCTGGTCGGCTGATGGTCGGATCCGTCGAGCTGGTCTTCGACCGCGACACCGAGGCGGCGATCCGCAACATGTGGGAGGCGCTGGCCGCGGCGGGGATACCCAGTCAGGCCCCGGCCAGCCGGCCGCACGTGACCCTGGCCGTGGCCGAAGGCATCGCGCCCGACGTCGACGAGCCGCTGCGCGCGGTGAGCGAACGCCTGCCGCTGCCCTGCGTCATCGGTGCACCGGTGTTATTCGGCCGCGCCAGTGCGGTTTTCGCGCGGCTGGTGGTGCCGACCGAAGAGCTGTTGGCCCTGCACGCCGAGGTGCACCGCTGCTGCGGGCCGCATTTGAGGCCGGGACCGATGCCCAACAGCCTGCCCGGCCAGTGGACCGCGCACGTCACGATGGCACGGCGCGTCGGCGGCGCCCAACTCGGCCGGGCGCTGCGCGTCGCGGGCCGGCCCGCCCAGATCGAGGGCAGCTTCACGGGTTTGCGCCGCTGGGACGGCAACAAGAAGGTCGAGCACCCGATTTAGTGGCGATCGCAAGCGCGGCGGGTCGCCGGGCGCGGCGGGTCGCCACCATCGGATCAGCCGCCCGTCGTCGCGAACTCTGGCGCGATCGCCTGCTGCACCCTGGCGCGCCGCTCGTCGATGGTTCGGCCCAGGTCCTGCAGCAGCAGCGGCTTGCCCGTCACCAGCTGGACCAGGTGATCGCGATCGATCTCCAGCGCGGTCACCTCCCCAATGGCCTGCGCGTCGGCCAGGTTCGGCTGACGGGTCAGCGCGGTCACGCCAAGAAACGAGCCCTCGTCCAGCTCGCCGACCGCGACGGCCGTGCCGTCCGTGGCGGTGGCGGTCAACCGCACGCCGCCCTCGACCAGAAACGTCATCTTGGCGGGCACTCGCCCGGCGTGCTCGACGATCTCGTCGGCCCCGTACCGAACGATCCTGGCGTGCGCCACCAACGCCTGCTGGTCCGGTTGGCTGAGCCGCAACGCCGGCGCCACCACCGTGCGCAGCGCCTTCTCGACACGCTCGGTCGTCGAGATGTCATCCTGGGCGCCGTCGAGGTGCAGGCCCTCGCGCCGCGCCGCGTACCACAGCCAGCGCAGAAACGCGGCCTGCGCGGCGGAGTCCTCCGCCGGCGACTTCAGCCCGACGGTCACCCGGTACTCGGCGGCCCCGCCGGGCACCGCCGTCGCCACGGCGTTGGGCCTGCGTTGCGGCAGTGCGTTGGCGACCCGCTCCAGCAGCGCGCACACCCGGTCCGGCGGATCGATCTCGGAAAACGTTGTGGTGATGGCTAATTGGTGCGCACCGGCCGGGCGGCTGAGATTGGTGAACGAGGTGGTGGCCAGCACCGAGTTCGGCGTGATCTGCAGGCCGTGGCCGGACTGGATGTGCACGGAACGCCAGTTCGCCTCCACGATGCGGCCCCGGGCCGACGGGGTGTCGAGCCAATCGCCGATCCGGAACGGCTGCTCGAACAGCATGAACAGGCCCGACACGATCTGGCCGACGGAATTCTGCAGCATCAGACCGATGACCACCGACGTCACGCCCAGCGCGGTGAAAAGGCCGCCGACGCGCACGCCCCAGACGTAGGAGAAGATGACCGCCAGACCCACCCCGATCAGCACGAACCGGGTCACGTCGAGGAAGATGCCCGGGATCCGCTGGCGCCAGGACCCCTGCGGTGCGCCCTCGAAAACCGTTGCGTTGAGCCCGGACAGCAGCAGCACCAGCACCACGAACCCGAACACCGTGGCGAGCACCCGAACCGACGTGAACTGGGCCGGCATCCTGGCCACGTTCACCAGCAACACCAACAGGGCGCCCAGCGGAATCAGGTAACTGCGCAGCAGCAGGACGGGCCGCGCCAGCGGACTGTTCTTGCGCAGGAGGCTCTGATGCCACTCGGTCAGGGCGATCAGCAGCAGCGGCAGACCGAATACCACCCCGGCGGCCCAGTAAAGCGATGACGAGTCGAAGGTTCTCACTGCCCCTGCCCTTCCGACAGTTTCCAGATCTGCTGCTCGACGCCGCCGACCGTGATGGTGCCCGCCGGCGTGAACTGACGGATGTCGTGCATCACCTCGTAGACCTGGGCGGTGACATAGATTCCGGATTGTGTTGTGCTGCTGCGGGTTTGATGGGCCAGGTTGACCGCCGCGCCCCACATGTCGTAGACCACGCTGGGTCGCCCGACCAGCCCGCTGATCACGTTGCCGGTGTTGATGCCCGCCCGCAGGGCCAGGTGGTAGCCCGTCTTGCTGTTGAAGCGCGCGATGATGTCGCGCATCTCGACGGCGAATTCGACGGTGCGGTGCACGCTGTCCAGGCGGGGGAAGTTCAGGCCGCAGCTGGCCAGGTAGCCGTTGTGCAGCGTGCGAATCGGTTCGATGCCCAGGGATTCCGCGGCCGAATCGAGCTCGCGGACCAGCTCGTCGACGATGCCCACCAACTCGCGGCCGGACAGCTTGCCCGAGATGTCATCGAGGCCGACGATGTCGGCGAAGATGACCGTGACGTCCTGGTGCTCCTGGGCGATGGTCTGCTCACCCTCGCGGTAGCGCCGGGCCACCGGTTCGGGCATCAGCGAGGCGAGCAGCCGGTCGTTCTCCTTGCGCTGTTCGTTGAGCAGTTCTTCCTTGATCTGCAGGTTGCGGCTCATCTCGTTGAAAGCGGCCATCAGCTCGCCGATTTCGTCGCGTGAGGTGACCGGGATCGAGACGTCGTAGTTGCCGGCGCCGATCTCCCGGGCGCCGGCCTGCAACCTGCGGATGGGCCGCACGAATATCTGGGCGACCAGCAGCGCGGCCACGCAGATGACGAAAACCATTGCGGTAGTGGTCAATATCAGTGTCTGGGTGAGCGACGCCACCCGGGCGTTGGCCTCGGAGGTTTCCCGGGTGGCCACGATCGACCAGTGCAGGTCGGAATTCGGCAGGGACAGCGGGGCGTAGGACGCGAGCTCACGTTGGCCCAGATAGCCGGTGTCGGTCACCGTTCCGGTCTCACCGCGCTGCGCTGCGCGCACGGCCGTGGTGGCCACGGGCTGGACCAGGGTGGTGCCGCCCCATCTGATCGCGGTGTCGACGGTCTCGCGCCGGGCACCGGCGGCCAGCGCCTCTCGCCGGTATCGCTGCGGGTCCTCGATGAATAGCCGTGAATCGGAACGCATCAGGTTGTCCGGCCCCGCGAGATAGGTCTCGGCGGTCTGGCCCATGCCCGCGGCGCGCCACTGCTTGTCGGCGGTCATGATCCGGTTCACCTTTGCGATCGGCAGCGGCAGCGCCAGCACCCCGGCCGGTCTGCCGGGTGGGCCGATCGGTGCGACCAACCAGGCGATGGGCTGGCCGAGTTGTGGCTGATACGGCTGAAAGTCGGTGATCCACACGAAGTTCACCGAGTTCGCGGCCATCGCCTTCTCGTAGGCGTCGCGCAGATTGGACTGGCGATACGGGCCGGTGAGCACGTTGGTGCCCAGCGAGGCGCTTTTCCGGACGGTGTAGACGACATTGCCGCGGGTGTCCAGCAGCAGCGCGTCGCGGTATTCGAAGCGGGTGGCGATCTCGCGGAAGTAGTCGTTGAAGCGGGCGTTGGCCGCCGACCAGGCGCTGCCGTCGCCGGCGTCGTCGGGCGCGGACCCGTTCGAAGACCCGTGCGCCGCAACGGTGTAGTGCGCCTGCAGATAGCGCTGTGAGTTGTTGCTGGGCAGCACCGCATCCAGGGCGAGCCTGTTTCCGGTGTCGCGCTCCAACGGTTTGATCAGCCGCTCGGTGTAGAAATCCACCAGCGCCCGCTGCTGGCCGGGGTCGACGGGCGCGTTGGCCAGCTGGTCGAAGCCGGCCGTGAAGGCCTGCACCGCCTCCAGCGCGGTGGTGCCCCGGCTGTAGACGACCAGCGAATCCGACAGGTCCGAGAACAGCGTCTCGATCGCGCGTTTCTGCGCCTCGCGCAACTGCGTCATCCGCTCGGACGCCGCGGGCAACAACGCGTTGCGCGCGGCGACGTACTCGACGGTCCCGATCACGCCCAGCGACGCCAGGCTGGACACCAGCAGCATCAGCATCACCTTGGACTGAATGCTGATCCAGGACAGCGCGCGCGGGCGACGCCTCTTCTTCCGGCCCGGGTCCTGCTCGGCCGCGGGGATCGACTCGGTGGGCCGCATCAACCGACCCGGCGTGGACTCGGCCCCCGACGCCGCGGCGCGGCTTCTTCCGACGGCGTGAGGTAGCGCACGCCCGGACGCCTACCCCCCGAAGAGCAGATACAAACCGGTGAAGGTGTAGCCGACCATGACCAGCATCATCGTCAGCTGCCCGGTGAGCTGATGGCCGGCGGGCAGCAGCCGCAGCGCCTTGTCGTGGGCCGCGATCACCGCGACGATGTGCCCGGTGACCACGCAGGTCACCTTCACCGCGGCGAGTACCGGCGGGTGCATGGACAACACGTACGCCACATGCAGGTGCGCCAGGCCGAGCAGGTTCCAGCCGTGGCCGAACGGGTCGGCCAGCGTGAACACCGCCTGCTGTCCGCGCTCCACCAGGTAGGACAGGTAGTGCGCGAAGATGTAGCCCACCACGATCGGGATCAGCGAATGCGCCATCTGGCCGGGCAATTCGCGACGCTGCTGCGCGCTGACGCCGCCGGTGGCGCGCGCGGCGAGCGAAAAGGTCACCGCCACAACGCAAATGAAGACGATCAGCCCGACGGTGCGCAGCATCGACGACGCCAGTGTGGGGGGCGCGCCGAATTCCCGGGTGAGCTGATCGGAGAAGCCGCGCCACGTCGGCGACGACGAGAAGCTGTCGAACGCCGTCGAGCCCAGCAGCACCGCCAGCAGGACCACCACGCCGGGCCGCACCGGCAGCGACGGCAGATGGTCGAGCGGGTTTCCGAGGACGATCTGCCGGGTCTGCGGGTTGCGGCGAAACGGCGAGAGCCGGGAGACGGCCACGCTGTACACGCCGAAGGGATCGGCGCGGGCCAGCCAGCGCTGTCCGCACAGCCACGTGCCGACCAACATCAGCACGGCATAGCAGGCGATCCACGTCCTGACCCAGGGCAGCGACGCCGAGTTCGGGCTGGCCAGCTCCATCCAGACGAAGGCGAACAGGCCGAACGCGGCGGGCCGATAGCCCCAGCCTTCCGGGTAGGACAGCCGCGGCCGGCCGAGCCGTTCCGGGGTGACGCGCCGCAGCAGCAGATACATCGTGCGCATCGGCGAAATCACCCGCCACACCGGCCCGATGATCAGCGACACCGCCACCAGCCCGACCCACAGCAGCACGTAGAACGCGCCGAGCAGCCCGTTGGCCTCCGATTCGGGACCCCATACCCCGGCGGCCACCACCCAGGCCGCGAACGCCAGGGCCAGCCCGGCCGCGAACCCCCGCGCCACCCGGGAGTCGACGAAGGTCGTCAGCGCCGTCGGTAGGGGCCGGCCCGGCTTGAGCGGATCGAACCGCGGCCGGCGCCAGGCGAACGCCACGAGGGCGAAGGTGAACGTCAAGGCCCATGCCGCCCCGACCATCGCGTAGGCATAGGGCACCGGGAGATCACCCGAACCACCGAGCCCGTGCGCGAGCACCACCGCCGCGGCGGCGGAGCTCACGGCTGCACTTGGATGGTTGCGATGGTGCGGTCCAGATGATGCAGCTCCACCGCGACATTGCCCGGCACGTCGACGGCGAATCCGAACGTCTGGTTGGGGGCGGCCTGGACCGCGAACTTGTGATCGGGCGTCGAATGCACGTGCAGCTCGTCGGTGGCGTCGCTGGTCACGTGCAGGGTGATCTGCTGATGCACCTTGGCCTGCAGCGTGGCGTTGGTCGGGGTGACCTGACCGTGGGCGATGGTCACGTCGACGGTCAGCGGTGCCGCCGGCGACTTGTCAGTCGAACCACCGCAGCCGACCAGGCCGCACACCAGCGCCGCCGCCCATGCCGTGCTGAGGGTGCCGCGAAGCGTCATGGGTTCATGCCGCCCGCGGGATCGGCTGCTTGTCTTCCACCGGTTCCGGCTCGGCCAGGGAGTTGTTGAGCCGGCCGGCGCCCCAGGTCAAGCCGGCGATCACCATGAGCGTCAGGAACAGCACCACGATCCCACCAGCGGTGAACAACCAGGCGGGTGCGCTTTGGTCGCGTTCACGCTGCAGGATGGTGACTTCCAGGACGAACGGCCGCGTGCTCGACGTCAGCGCGGGGACCTCTGGGGCCGGGATGGCGGCGTCTGCCGGTTCCCAAATCGGCACGGCCGTCATCGTGCGGCCGTCCTGGACCCGCAGCAGGGTCTTCCAGTCGCCCCACACCGGAACCGGCTGGGTGGAGCGGTAGTGCCCCGGCCCGACCTTGGCGAGCCGGTCGATGATCAGGCCGCGGTCGTTATTCATGCGGCCCTGCCAGGACAGGATCGTCAGCCAGTCCGGATTGTCGCTGACCATGTCGGCGGGCAGGAGTTGGACGTCGGCCGACACCATGCGCTGCCCCGGGGCGCTGGGCAGGTCGGTCAACGTGATGGTGGCGTTGTTCTTGCTCGGCACCAGGATGTGCAGGCCGTTGGCCACCGCGCCGCCGATCACCAGGACCGTGGCAACCACCACCGAGATCCCGATGGCGCGCCCGGGGAGGCGCTGTCCGGTGAGCACCATGCCGAACATGGCGCCACACATACCCATCAGGACCGCTACCGGCACGGCCATCGCCAGGGCCTCGCCCCACATGCTGATCGGCCAGGGGTAGTGGTAGACCGCCGCGATCCACAGCGATTCCAGCCAGAGCCCGATCGTGCCCACTCCCAGCCCGGCGACCGCGCCGAAGACGACGGGGCGCTTGAACACCGGCGTCAGCGCGATCAACTCGACGGCCAGCGCGGGGCCGAGGTAGAGCGGGAACCAGTTGATCGGGGCGCCGAGTATCGGCCCGACCAGCAGGGCGACGCCGCCGCGCAGGGCGATCGCGAAGACGGCCGCGATGACGGCCGCTCCCCGGCCCATGGTGATGCGGGCGGCGACCGCCGCCAGCGCGGCCGCGCCGGCGATCAGCATCGGTTGGAACACCAGGCGGAATTGCGGGACGCCGAAGTCGAACTCGATCTGATAGACCGACAAGCCGATGAACAAGCCGCCGAAGGACAGGTAGCGCAGGAAGGTGATGAAGGCGCCGTGGTAGACGTCCTCGCCTTCGTCGGCCTCACCCTCGCGCTCCAGCATCAGCACCGCGAACAGCGAAAAGCAGGCCCCGCCGATCATCATCAAATGTGTTGGGCCCCAGAGGGTTACATCCTGGCCGAAGATGCGGTGCCAGATGTCGTCGAGCGGGAACCCGATCATCGCGTACAGCCCGCAGCCGGCCATCAGCACGCCGCCCACCGGCGCGTGCCAGTTCCGCGTGATCCGCACCGCGGCCGGGCCGGGCTGGTCGAACGGCAGCACGACCGCCGTCATGCCGCCCAGGAAGATGCCGAACAATCCGATGATGATGAAGTAGTGCGCCGGGTTGGCCAGTGGGCCCGGGTCGCGGCCGTTGCCGATATGCCAGCTGACGTCCCAGATGAACCCGAACAGCGCGCAGATGATCGACGTGGTGAACACCAGGACCGGCAGGGCGACCCAACCGGGCCGGTGGAATTTGTCGCCCACCTTGTCGGCGACCCGGGTCAGCCATTCGATGCGATGGGTGCGGTGGGCGTGGCCCACCCACAGCAACAGCAGCGTGATTACCGCCGCGGCGATGGATAACCCGATCACCTGATTGAGCCCGGCGCCGCGTGCCGGTGCCTCAGCAACAATCGTCAGTTCATTCGACCGCATCGTCGTGCCTCCCAACCGCGCCGGGCTGCCCCGGAGAATCCGACTGAAGTCAACCGCTTATTACTGTCAAGTAGGTTCGTGATTGATTGTTTAATGCCCCGATCCCTGGCTCGTCAATCACGCGTTTTGTCCGGCGTGTCGGCATGGGAGGACTCGGGCGCGGACCCCGTGGTGTTGCGGCCCTCGCGCCGGTCACGCAGTGCGATGTACAGGATCACCCCGACGACGATCACCGCAGGCAGAAAAGCCGGCGCCGCCAGCAGCAAGTAGTGGTGCGCCAGGATTTCGACGTGCGAAGTCACCATGGTCGTATACCCATAGGTTGGGCGGGTCCTTCGGCCGTTACCCTACTTTGAACACCTTTTCATTCACCGCTGCCACCACGTGGCAGATGTGTCCCCACGCGCGGACACCAGAAAGAGGCAGGGGAGTACCTGGTGACTCAAGCGGCAACTCGACCGACGGCCGATACGGGCAACGACGAGGACATCTTGGCGGTGGCCCGGCAGCAGGTGCTCGAGGACGGCCAGGGACTGCGCCGGGACCAGGTGCTGCGGGTGCTGCAGCTGTCCGACGACCGCCTCGACGAACTGCTGGCGCTGGCCCACGAGGTGCGGATGCGCTGGTGCGGCCCCGAGGTCGAGGTCGAGGGCATCATCAGCCTCAAGACCGGCGGCTGCCCGGAGGACTGTCACTTCTGCTCGCAGTCGGGCCTGTTCGCGTCGCCGGTCCGCAGCGCCCGGCTGGACATCCCCAGCCTGGTCGAGGCCGCCAAGCAGACCGCCAAGTCCGGGGCCACCGAATTCTGCATAGTGGCCGCGGTGCGCGGCCCCGACGAGCGGCTGCTGGCCCAGGTCGCGGCCGGCATCGAAGCGATCCGCAACGAGGTCGAGATCAACATCGCCTGCTCGCTGGGGATGCTGACGGCCGAGCAGGTCGAACAGCTCGCCGAAATGGGCGTGCACCGCTACAACCACAACCTCGAGACCGCCCGCTCGTACTTCACCAACGTCGTGACCACCCACAGCTGGGAGGAGCGTTGGCAGACGCTGTCGATGGTCCGCGACGCCGGCATGGAGGTCTGCTGCGGCGGCATCCTCGGCATGGGCGAGACCCTCGAGCAGCGCGCGGAATTCGCCGCCGAACTGGCCGAATTGGGTCCCGACGAGGTGCCGCTGAACTTCCTCAACCCGCGGCCGGGCACCCCGTTCGGCGACCTGGAGGTGATGCCGGCGAGCGAGGCGCTGAAGTCGGTGGCCGCCTTCCGCCTGGCGCTGCCGCGCACCATGCTGCGGTTCGCCGGTGGCCGCGAGATCACCCTGGGCGACCTGGGCGCCAAGCAGGGCATCCTGGGCGGCATCAACGCCGTCATCGTCGGGAACTACCTGACCACGCTGGGTCGCCCCGCCGAATCCGACTTGGAACTGCTCGACGACCTGCAGATGCCCCTCAAGGGGCTCAACGCCAGCTTGTAGGCCGGCGGCCGCGGCTAGGTTGAAGATTGTGGTTGGCGATCTGGGCGCCCTGGGAGCGGCAGTCAGTGCCGGCGTCTACAACGTCTACACCGGGGAATTAGGGGGCACCGCCGTGCCGACAGCGGCCCAGCTGGGCCTTGAGCCTCCCCGGTTCTGCGCGGCATGCGGGCGCCGGATGGTGGTGCAGGTGCGCCCCGACGGCTGGCGGGCCCGCTGTTCGCGGCACGGCGAGGTCGATTCCGCCGATCTGGAGACGCAACGGTGACCGAGCAGACCAAGGCGGACGCCGCCGAACTTTCCGCGCCCATCACCGCGTCGAGCCGCAGGCGCGCGCTCCTGGTGGTGGCGCTTGCGTCGGCGGCGACCGGTCTGGCGATCGGCGGGCTGTGGGCCCTGATCGCCCCGCCGATTCGCGCCGTGGTGGCCCTCACCCGCTCGGGCGAGCGGGTGCACGACTATCTGGGCAACGAGTCCGAGCACTTCTTCGTCGCCCCCGCCCTGATGCTGGGGCTGCTGACCGCGCTGGCCGTGGTGGGCTCGGTATGGGTGTGGCAGTGGCGCGAGCACCGCGGACCGGGAATGGTCATCGCGCTGTCGGCCGGCATGGTGGGCGCCGCCGCGGCGGCCTCGGCGGTGGGGGCCGGCCTGGTGCGGCTGAGCTACGGCGCGCTGGACTTCGATGCGGTGCCGCTGTCGAAAACCCCGTCGGTCGCCTACGTCACGCAGGCGCCGCCGGTGTTCTTCTCCGACGGTCCGCTGCAGATCGCGGTCAGCCTGCTGTGGCCGGCCGGAATAGCGGCCCTGGTCTACGCCGTGCGGGTGGCCGCCGACGCGCGCGACGACCTGGGTGCGTTTCCGCCGCAGCCGGGGCCCGCCGGTGGGGTGCCGGCGCGAGGGGGAGGCGCCGAAGCGCCCGTGTCATAGCGGACGGCGGCCGATCTTGCGGCCCGTGATGACCTTGGCCGCGATCTTCATCAGCCGGGCCATGCCGACGTAGGTCATCGGGTTGAACATCGTCGGCCACGTGGTCCGGACCAGGTGATCGGTCAGCGGGCGGCCTCCGAAGCGATCCGTCAGCCAGCGCAGCGCCATCGGCGCCGACAGCGGATGCAGCATCATGTGCTCGTTGAAGGCGTCGCGGTGGTAGGTGACCCGCGCGCCGCCGGCCGAATACGCGTCGGCCAGCACGTCGATGTCGTGGACGTCGATCAGGTAGTCGTGCACGGCCTGCACGATCAGCACCGGCGGCGTCGGAACGGCGGCGCCCAGCTTGATGTGGTCGAAGACGTGCGTGATCTCCGGGGTGGACAGGATCTGCTCGAGCGGCTCGTCGAGGTAGTCCCCCATGTCCTTGCCGGCCATCCGCACGACGGCTTCCACCGTCGTCATCTTCTCCAGCGAGTCCAGCAGCGCGCGCCCCTCCTCGTTGGTGTGCTCGCGGATCACCCGGTCCAGATCGGGGTAGATGTGCGCGAGCGCGGCCACCACGAGCGCGGGCAGCCCCGACAGGAAGCTGCCGTTGAGTCGGCGGAAGGTGTTGCCCAGGTCCCCGACGGGGGAGCCCAGCACCGCCCCGACGATGTCCAGTTCGGGCGCGTACTCGGCGCACATCTCGGCGGCCCAGGCGCTGGCCAGTCCGCCGCCGGAGTACCCCCACAGCCCGATGGGCGCCTCGACGGACAGACCGAGGCGCTCCGAACTCAGCGCGGCCCGGATGCCGTCCAGGACGCGGTAGCCGGGTTCGTACGGTGCGCCCCACAGGCCGCGCAGGCCCTCGTGGTCGGGCACGGAGACGGCCCATCCCTCGGCGACGGCGGCGGCGATCAGGAAAAGCTCGAACTGGCCGATCGCGCCCAGCGCCTTCGCCCGGCGCCGCAGTGCGTAGGACGGGAAACAGCGGGACGAGACGGCGTCGATCGCGCACTGGTAGGACAGCACCGGGCAGGGACGCCCCGGGGCCAGCTCGGCGGGGACGATCACCGTCGTGGCGGTGGCCTCCGGCTCGCCGTTCATGTCCATCGTGCGGTACAGCAGCTGGACGGCCTTGATCGGCTGCGGGATCAGGCCCAGGAACGCCAGCTCGACGTCGCGCGAGCGCAGCACCGTCCCGGGTTCGGCGTGCTGAAAGCCCAGTGGCGGCTGGTAGAACGGGTCGTCCGAGGGCAGCAGTGGACGAACCTTGTGCTGCAGTTCCTCGTGTGGCGGGCGGGCGATCCATTCCGCACCCTGCGTGCCTGCCAGGTTGCCGAGCTCAGCCATTGAGGCTCCCTTCGTGGCCACCCGGCATTCTTGCGTACGAACGGCAGGTAACCAAAACGCAATCGCCGCACTGTGAGCGACTTCTCGTCACACCAGCCAGGTCAGACGCGATTCACCCCCGCGTCGCCCGCCTTTCGCCCAAGCCTAGCCTGGCGACCCGGGCGGCCTGAGTGCGGCGAACTCGTCGGTGACCCGCAGCGCCGCGTCGGTGAACCGGTACAGCGCGGCCGGGCGTCCGCCGCTGCGGCCGGATTGCGCGATGGTGCCGGTCGCCGTGATGACGCCGCGCCGGGCCAGCACCCGCTGCAGGTTCGTCGCGTCGACCTGATAGCCCAACGCGGCGCCGTAGATGTCCCGCAGCGTGGAAAGCGCGAATTCCCTTGGAGCCAAAGCGAATCCGATGTTGGTATAGGACAGTTTGGCGTTCAGCCTAGTGCGGGCGTTGTCCACCATCTGGCCGTGGTCGAAGGCCATCGGCGGCAGGCAGTTCACCGGGTGCCAGCGGGTGTCCGGCGGTAGTTCGGGGCTGGCTGGGGAGGGCACCAGGCCCAAGAAGGTGGACGCGATCACCCGGGCGCCGGGCACCCGCTGCGGGTCGGAGAACACCGCGAGTTGTTCCAGGTGCGCCAGCTCTTTGAGGTCGACCTTCTCGGCGAGCTGGCGCCGCACCGAGGTGATCATGTCCTCGTCGTTGCGCAGCCGACCGCCCGGCAGCGACCACTTGCCCTGTTGTGGATCCCGGGCGCGCTGCCATAACAGCACGTTCAGCTGCGGTTTCGCCGGGTGGCGTCCCTTCGTAACCTGTTCGCTCGCTTCGCGAACCTGGAACACGACCGCGAGCACTTCGTGGGCGGTGCTACCATGGGCCATGTTTTCGATTATAAGTCGAAAACCTCCTGGGCTGAAAGGAGCCGCCATGACGGTTATCAATCGCATGGACACGCTCGCCGAAAGCATGATCGCCGACATCACCAACTCGCCCACCGGCTACGCCGGCGTGGCCGGGGATGAGCAATGGGCCGCCGAGGTTCGCCGCCTGGCGAAGCTGCGCGGCGCCACCGTGCTGGCGCACAACTATCAGTTGCCCGAGATCCAGGACGTCGCCGACCACGTGGGCGACTCGCTGGCGTTGTCGCGGATCGCCGCCGAGGCGCCCGAGGACACCATCGTGTTCTGCGGGGTGCACTTCATGGCCGAGACGGCCAAGATCCTGAGCCCGGACAAGACCGTGCTCATCCCGGACCAGCGCGCCGGCTGCTCGCTGGCCGATTCCATCACCGCCGACGAACTGCGCGCCTGGAAGGACGACCACCCCGGCGCGGTCGTCGTCTCCTACGTCAACACCACGGCGGCGGTCAAGGCCCTCACCGACATCTGCTGCACCTCGTCCAACGCGGTCGAGGTCGTCGAGTCGATCGACCCCGACCGCGAGGTGCTGTTCTGCCCGGACCAGTTCCTCGGCGCCCATGTCCGTCGCATGACGGGCCGCGAGAACCTGCACGTGTGGGCGGGCGAATGCCACGTGCACGCCGGGATCAACGGCGACGAACTCAATGACCAGGCCCGCGCCAATCCCGACGCCGAGCTCTTCGTGCACCCCGAATGTGGTTGCGCCACTTCGGCCTTGTACCTCGCGGGCGAGGGCGCCTTCCCGCCGGACCGGGTGAAGATCTTGTCCACCGGCGGCATGCTGGAGGCCGCCAACCAGACCGACGCACGCAAGGTGCTGGTCGCCACCGAGGTCGGCATGCTCTACCAATTGCGCAGGGCGGCACCGCAAGTCGACTTCCGCGCCGTCAACGACCGCGCCTCCTGCAAATTCATGAAGATGATCACCCCGGCGGCCCTGCTGCGCTGCCTGGTCGAGGGGGCCGACGAGGTCGATGTCGACCCCGACGTCGCCGCCGCCGGCCGGCGCAGCGTACAGCGAATGATCGAAATCGGGCAGCCGGGCGGTGGCGAATGATCGCCCGTCCCCAGTGGACGCACAGCGCCGACGTCGTCGTGATCGGCACCGGCGTCGCGGGATTGGCCGCCGCGCTGGCCGCACACCGTGCCGGGCGCAGCGTCGTCGTGCTGAGCAAGGCTGACCAGGCGCGGGGGGCGACCGCCACCCATTACGCGCAGGGTGGCATCGCGGTGGTGCTGCCCGACAACGACGACTCGGTGGAGGCCCACGTCGCCGACACCGTGGTCGCCGGCGCCGGCCTGTGCGACCCGCAGTCGGTGTACTCGATCGTCGCCGACGGATATGCGGCGGTCGCCGAATTGGTCGGCGACGGAGCACGATTCGACGAGTCCGCGCCGGGCAAATGGGCGCTGACCCGCGAAGGCGGACACTCCCGGCGCCGCATCGTGCACGCCGGCGGCGACGCCACCGGTGCCGAGGTGCAGCGCGCGCTGGACCACGCGGCCCGCACGCTGGACATCCGCACCGGCCATGTTGCGCTGCGCGTGCTGCACGACGGCGCCGCGGTGACCGGCGTCCTGGCGGGCAACCCGGACGGCTACGGAATCATCAGCGCGCCCTCGGTGATCTTGGCCTCCGGGGGCCTCGGGCACCTGTACGGCGCGACCACCAACCCCGAGGGCTCCACCGGCGACGGCATCGCGCTGGCCCTGTGGGCCGGTGTCGCGGTCAGCGATCTCGAATTCATCCAGTTCCACCCCACGATGCTGTTCACCCCCGACGCCGCGAGCGGACGGCGCCCGCTGATCACCGAGGCCATTCGCGGCGAGGGCGCGAGACTGATTGACTCCCAAGGCAATTCGGTGACCGCCGGCGTCCACCCGATGGGCGATCTGGCGCCCCGCGACGTCGTCGCCGCGGCCATCGACACCCGGCTGAAGGCCACCGGCGATGCCTGCGTCTTCCTCGACGCGCGCCACATCGGTGACTTCGCCAACCGGTTCCCGACGGTGACGGCCGCCTGCCTGGCCGCCGGCATCGATCCGGTGCGTCAACCCATTCCCGTTGTCCCCGGGGCGCATTACAGCTGCGGCGGCATCGTCACCGACGTGTACGGCCAAACCGAACTGCCCGGATTGTTCGCCGCCGGCGAGGTGGCACGCACCGGACTGCACGGCGCCAACCGGCTGGCGTCCAACAGCCTGCTGGAAGGGCTGGTCGTCGGCGGGCGGGCCGGCAGGGCCGCGGCCGCGCACGCCGCGGCGACCGGGCGGGTGCACGCGGTCGCCCCCGAGCCGCTCGTCCACACCGCGCCGGCGCGCGCCGACCTGCAGCACGCGATGAGCCGGGACGCGTCGGTGGTGCGCGACGCCGCCGGCCTCACCCGGCTGTCGACCGTGCTGGCGCAGGCGAAGGTCCGCCCCGTTACCGGCCGCCGCGACTTCGAGGACGTCGCGCTGGCCGTCGCCGCCCGCGCGGTCACGACCGCCGCCCTGGCCCGCACCGAGAGTCGCGGTTGCCACCATCGCGCCGAGTACCCGCGGACCGCCTCGGAGCTGGGACGCAGCAACGTGTTGCGCCTGGCCGACGACCAGAGCGCGGTGCTGGTGGAGGCATTGGCGGCGGTCGTATGACCGCGATGTCCGACTGCGAACTGACCGCCGCGCGCGAAACCATCAAGCGCGGCCTGGTGGAGGATCTGCGCTACGGGCCGGACATCACCACCCTGGCGACGGTGCCCGCCGAGGCGGTGGCGACCGCGTCGATGGTGCCCCGCGAGCCGGGCGTGATCGCCGGGATCGACATCGCGTTGCTGGTGCTCGACGAGGTGCTCGGCGCCCGCGGCTACGAGGTCGTCGATCGCGTCGAGGACGGCGCCCACCTGCAGCCGGGTGAGTCGGTGCTGACGCTGCGAGCCGAGACCCGCGGCCTGCTGACCGCCGAGCGGACCATGCTCAACCTGATCTGCCACCTGTCCGGGATCGCCACCACGACGGCACACTGGGTGGCCGCCGTGCACGGCACCAAGGCCCAGGTGCGCGATACCCGCAAGACGCTGCCCGGCCTGCGCGTGCTGCAGAAATACGCGGTCCGGGTCGGCGGCGGCGTCAACCACCGGCTCGGGCTCGGCGACGCCGCCCTGATCAAGGACAACCACGTGGTGGCCGCGGGATCGGTGGTCGACGCGCTGCGGGCCGTGCGCGACGCGGCACCGGACCTACCCTGCGAGGTGGAAGTGGATTCACTCGAGCAGTTGGACGAGGTGCTGCCCGAGAAGCCCGAGCTGATCCTGCTGGACAACTTCCCGGTGTGGCAGACACAGATGGCCGTGCAGCGCCGCGACGCGCGCGCACCCGCCGTGCTGCTGGAATCTTCGGGCGGGCTCAGCCTCGACAACGCGGCCGCCTACGCCGCGACGGGGGTGGACTATCTGGCCGTCGGCGCCCTGACCCATTCGGTCCGGGTGCTCGACATCGGCCTCGACATGTAGGTGGGGCTTCCGGGCGCGCCGAGTGGGCGCCCGACGCCGGACCGTCGGCCGCGCGGGGCGCCTCAGGCGATGTCGGCGACGAAAACGCCGATCCGGCGCAGCTGCAGGCGCGCCATCGCCGGCAGACCGGCGCCGTCCGAGCCGGCGGGCAGGATCCGCGGGTTGGTCAGGTGCACGGTCCGGTGGCGGCTGAACTCCACGTCGGCCTCGCCCGCGGCCAGCACGTTCTTCACCCAGTTCGTTTTGCCGTGACCCAGCGCGATCGCCAGCACGTTGCCCTTGCGGTAGGGCGTGACGATGGTCTCGTACGGCTTGCCGGAGGTGCGGCCGCGATGCTTGATCGTCGCCGTCCCGGGCAGAAAGCGGGCGATCGGCTTGACCGCCGGGTTGAAGTACTTGATCTGAAACCGCTCGAACCAGGGCGGAAACACCATCGGGACACCCGGGGCGTTGTTGGGGTGATCCTTGGCGGACATGGCGGCTCCCTGGGTCGGCGCTACGTTTCAGCGCGGGGTATGGCCTCGATACCGGCACTGTACCGGTCGAATATCGACTTGAGTTCCTCTGGGACAATGGACAGCGTGAGCCCGACCCAACCGTCGCCGATGGCCCGTATCGACCTGCGGGGCGCGGAGCTGACGGCTGCGCGATTGCGGTCGGCGCTGCCCCGCGGCGGTGCCGACGTCGAGGCGGTGCTGCCCAAGGTCCGGCCCATCGTGGCCGCCGTCGCCGAGCGCGGCGCCGAGGCCGCCCTGGAATTCGGCGCCACCTTCGACGGGATCCGGCCCCCGGCCGTCCGTGTGCCCGGCGCTGG
>NZ_LZLL01000201.1:0-5048 GCF_001669335.1 Mycobacterium sp. 1245852.3
GCAACTACGAGTACGCCATCAACAACTCGTTCGGCTTCGGCGGACACAACGTGGCCATCGCCTTCGGGCGGTACTGAGCCTCGTTTGGTGGGCGAAGCGGCGGGTAAAGCCCCGACCATGGCCTTCGCCGAGTATCAAAACGAGCTGTACGACCAGTCGCTGCACGGCAATCAGCCGCAGTATCCGATCCGGTTCGAGGAGCTGGAGGAGAAGGCCGCGGCGGCGATGACGCCGAAGGTGCTGGGCTACGTGGCCGGCGGCGCCGGTGATGAGCACACCCAGCGGGCGAACTGCGCGGCCTTCAAGCGGTGGGGCCTGTATCCGCGCATGGGGATCGCCCCGGAGCAGCGCGACATGTCCGTCGAGTTGTTCGGCATCAGGTTCCCTTCGCCCATCTTCATGGCACCCATCGGCGTCATCGGGGTGTGCGACCCCGACGGGCACGGGGACATGCTCTGTGCGCGCGCCTCGGTTCGCACCGGCGTGCCGTTTTTCGTGGGGACCCTGTCGGCCGACCCGATGGAAAGCCTCGCCGCCGAACTCGGTGACACCCCGGCGTTCTTCCAGCTGTACACGCCACCCAACCGCAAGATGGCCGCCAGCCTGGTGCACCGGGCCGAGGCGGCCGGCTTCAAGGGCATCGCCGTCACGCTGGACACCTGGGTCACCGGCTGGCGACCCCGTGACCTGAGCGGCGGGAACTACCCGCAGGTGCCCAGCGGGTGCCTGGCCAACTACACCAGCGACCCGGTTTTTCGCGCCAACCTGAGCCGGGGTGAAGACGCCACCGAGGCGGCGGTGCGCAAGCTGCCGATCTTCGGCGGCCCGTTCCGGTGGGCGGACCTCGAGTGGCTGCGGGCCGAGACCAGCCTGCCGCTGATGGTCAAGGGCATTTGCCATCCCGACGACGTGCGCCGCGCCAAAGACATTGGCGTGGACGGCATTTACTGCTCCAATCACGGCGGGCGGCAAGCCAACGGCGGGCTGCCCTGCCTGGATTGCCTGCCGGAGGTGGTCGAGGCCGCCGACGGGATGCCGGTGCTGTTCGACTCCGGGGTGCGCGGTGGCGCCGACATCATCAAGGCGCTCGCCCTGGGGGCGACCGCCGTGGGGATCGGTCGCCCGTACGCCTACGGGCTGGCGGTCGGTGGTGTCGACGGCATCGTGCACGTCCTGCGCTCGCTGCTGGCCGAAGCGGACCTGATCATGGCCGTCGACGGGTATCCCTCGCTCAAGGACCTCACCCCCGACGCGTTGCGGCGCGTCGAATACGCTCAATAACAACGCTATTCGTAACTCCCCTCCACATACCAGCGCCGCTGGCGATAGCACAGCAGCAGCGCACGCTCGCTCTCCAGCAACACCTGGGCGCGGGCGGTGCGGCCCTTGGCCAGGTCGGGATCCCACCACCGCTCGTCGACCGGCCAGGGCCCGGACCACCAGCACAGCCGCTCGTCCCGGCCATGGGCGACGATGCGCGCCGGGTCGGCGGAGAACAACCCCCGGATGGTCACCCGTACCGGATTCCCTTGGGCGTCAAGCAGTTCCACCGGGTCGTCCAGCAGCACCGCCGGCGACGGCTCGGGCAGCCGGCCGGGCCACGGCAGATCGGGATCGGCCCGCGGCACCGGCTCGTCGCCGAGCGGGATCAGCGTGATGCGCTCGGCCGGGCCGCGCCCGCCGGACAGCACCGGCACTCGCACCGCCTCCGGACCGAGCAGGCCCTGCACCCGCACCAGCGCCCGGCGGGCCCGCAGCCTGTCCTCCTCGCCCAGGCCGCCCCAGAGCGGCAACTGCAACGCCTCGGCCGAGACCACCTCCACCGCGGCCAGCCGCAACAGCGTCACCGCGGCGGTGGGACGGGGACTCCGCGCGGTGCGGCTGCTCAACCACCCGTCAAGCTGCCAGCGCACCCGATCGGCGGTGGCATCCTCGGTCAACGGCTCGGCGCATCGCCACACCCGGTGCAGTTCTTCGCCGTTGGCGGTGACGGCGTGGATGGCCAGCCGGGTGCATCCCACCCCGGCGTCCATCAGCGCCTGATGCAGCTTGCCGGCCAGCGACCGCCCGGCGAACGCCGCGGCGTCGACCCGGGCGATCGGCGGATCGCAATCCAGCACGGCCTCGAGGTCGGCGGGCGGTTCCCGCCCGGAGGGCGGCCGTTCGGGCTCGCCGCAGGCCAACCGGTGCGCGGTCACCCCGTCGGCGCCGAACCTGGAGGCCACGTCGCTGCGCGACAGCGCGGCGAACTGCCCGATGGTGCGAATCCCCATCCGCCACAACAGGTCCGTCAGTTCTTCGCGGCCGGCACCGGACAGGCTCGGTTCGGTGGCGAGTTGGCGGATGGACAGCACCGACAAAAATTTCGCGTCGCCTCCCGGCTCGACGATCCGGCCCGCCCGGGCCGCGAAGACCGCGGTGGACAACCGGTCGGCGATCCCGGCCTGACACTCGGCGCCGGCGGCGGCCACCGCATCGATCAGGCGTTCGGCGGCGGTGGCCTCGGACCCGAAATAGCGGGCCGCTCCGCGCACCGGCAACGCCAGGAGGCCGGGCCGCAGCACCTCGGCGCGGGGCACCAGGTCGTCCACCGCCGCAATCACCGCTTCGAAGAAGCGGGCGTCGCGGTCCGCGTCGGCGGCGGTGACGTGCAGTTGCGGGCACCGCGCCGCCGCCTCCCGGCGCCGCAGCCCCCGGCGCACCCCCGCGGCACGGGCGGCCGACGAGCAGGCGATCACCCGGTTGGCCAGCGTGACCGCGATCGGGGCGGTCGCGGACAGACCCGCGGCCGTCGCCGCCGCGACCGCCGGCCAATCCATGCACCAGATCGCCAAAACCCTTGAACCAGAAGGGGTTACCACGGTATTTACCCGGCTCGCGCTGGAGTCGTCACCCGTCGTCCCGCGCACGTCCCGCTGACCTGCAGCCGCACCCCGCCGATCCGGCCGAATCCGGGACGGCCCTCGGCGGTGATCTCATACCCACAGACCCGGGCGGCCAGGCGCGTCGGGGCCCCCTGCCAATCGCCGCCGGTGACCAGCAGGGTGCAGCCCTTGTTACGGGCGCGGGCCACCACCGCCCGCGCCCGCGTCGGCGGCACCCGGCGCCCGCCCAGCCCCAGGACCACCAGGTCCATGCCGTCGACGAGCACCGCGGCCACCTCCACCGGATCGGTGCCGGGATCCGGTATCACCGCGAGCCGGCTCAGATCCGCCCCCATCTCCGCGGCGGCCAGCAACCCGATGTCCGGCTGGCCCACGATTGCGGCGTTGCCACCGGCCGCCGTGACGGCGGCCACCACGCTCAGCAACAGCGACCGGGCACCCGAGAGCACCGCGACCGTTCCCCGCGGCACCGGCGCGGGCAGCAGGTCGGCCAGCCACGGCGGGAGGGCCAGCTGGGACTCCGAGTCGGGCAGCAGATCGTCGGCGGGCACCGTGGCGGCCCCGGCCTTCTTCCCGGCGATGCTCGCCATCCGCCGGCGCAACGATTCCAGCTGTTCAGCGCGGGTTTCCTGGCGGCGGCTGGAGGCAAAAGCCGCGGTCATGACAGCCTCCTAGCACACCACGTTCGGGGAAAAGTATTCGAATGTATGTTCGATACATTTCGAAGTAAACACCTGCCCTCCGACAACCGTCAAGCGACGCAAGGGGCAGCGTTATGCGATCGATACTGGTGTGGCTGATGGGTGGCATGTGGCCGCATTTTCGCGGCCGGGGCCTACTCCCATTCGATGGTGCCGGGTGGTTTGCTGGTGATGTCCAGCACCACGCGGTTGACCTCGGCCACCTCGTTGGTGATCCGGGTCGAGATGCGCTCGAGGACCTCGTAGGGCACCCGGGTCCAGTCGGCGGTCATGGCGTCCTCACTGGACACCGGGCGCAGCACGATCGGGTGTCCGTAGGTGCGGCCATCGCCCTGCACGCCGACCGAGCGCACCTCGCCGAGCAGCACCACCGGACACTGCCAGATCAGGGTGTCCAGGCCGGCAGCGGTGAGTTCCTCGCGGGCGATCGAGTCCGCACGCCGCAGCGTGTCCAACCGGGCAGCGGTGACCTCGCCGACGATCCGGATCCCCAAACCCGGTCCCGGAAAGGGTTGGCGCGCAACAATATCCTCCGGCAGGCCCAACTCGCGGCCGACCGCGCGGACCTCGTCCTTGAACAGCAGCCGCAGCGGCTCGACGAGCGTGAACTTCAGGTCGTCGGGCAGGCCGCCGACGTTGTGGTGGCTCTTGATGTTCGCGGTCCCGCTGCCACCGCCCGATTCCACCACGTCCGGATACAGCGTGCCCTGCACCAGGAAATCGACGTGAGAATCCCCGTCCCCCACGATGTCTCGCACCGCACCCTCGAAGGCCCGGATGAACTGGCGTCCGATGATCTTGCGTTTGCCTTCGGGATTGGTCACGCCCGCCAGTGCGGAGAGAAAGGTGTCGGCCGCGTCGACGGTGACCAGGTTGGCCCCGGTGGCGGCGACGAAGTCGCGCTGCACCTGCGCCCGCTCGCCGGCGCGCAGCAGCCCGTGGTCGACGAAGACACAGGTCAACCGGTCACCGATGGCGCGCTGCACCAGCGCGGCGGCCACCGCGGAATCCACCCCGCCCGACAGCCCGCAGATCGCCCGGCCGTCGCCGATCTGGGCGCGCACCTGCTCGATCAGCACCTCGGCGATGTTGGCGGCCGTCCAGTCCGCGCCCAGACCGGCGAAGTCGTGCAGGAATCGGCTGAGCACCTGCTGGCCGTGCGGGCTGTGCATGACCTCCGGGTGGTACTGCACACCGGCCAGGCGTCGGGCCCGGTTTTCGAAGCCGGCCACCGAAGCGCCGGAGCTGCTGGCCACCACCTCGAACCCGTCCGGCGCGGCCGTGACCGCGTCACCGTGGCTCATCCACACCGGCTGCACACTTGGTAATCCCGAATGCAGTTCGCCGCCAAGGACTTTCAGTTCGGTGCGACCGTATTCGCTGGTGCCGGTGTGGGCGACGGTCCCGCCCAGCGCCTGCGCCATCGCCTGAAACCCATAACAGATGCCGAACACCGGCACCC
>NZ_LZLL01000202.1:0-28408 GCF_001669335.1 Mycobacterium sp. 1245852.3
ACCCCAACCCCGACCCCGATCCCGACCCGCCCGGCGGTGGTCAGTCCACCGACGCGGAAGAAACCGCGTCGCAACAGAACTCGGCACGGGACGGCAAGCCGGCCCCGCCGAAGACCAGACCCAGTGCGCCGCCGTCGAAAACCTTTCCCACCCGCGCGCTGCGGGTTCCCGGTGTCGGCGAGGGCGCGCCCGGGCGGCGGTCCCGGGCCCGCAACGCCAGCGGCAGCGTCATCGCCGCCACCGACGCCGATGACGCGAGCTGCGGCGGCCACGGACTGCACCTGTTCGCCACCCTCCTGTCGGCCGCCGAGCGCGCCGGTTCCGGGCCGTTGCGGCCGCAGCCCGACGATCTGCGCCGCGCCGTGCGCGAGGGCCGCGAAGGCAATCTGGTGATCTTCGTCGTGGACGCGTCGGGTTCGATGGCCGCCCGCGATCGCATGGCCGCTGTCGGCGGCGCCACGCTGTCGCTGCTGCGCGACGCGTATCAGCGGCGCGACAAGGTCGCCGTGATCACGTTCCGCCACCAGGAGGCGCGGCTGCTGTTGCCGCCGACCTCGTCGGCGCACATCGCCGGGCGGCGACTGGCGCGGTTCGACACCGGCGGCAAAACCCCGCTGGCCGAGGGCCTGCTGGCCGCGCGCGAGCTCATCGTGCGGGAGAAGGCCCGCGACCGGGCGCGGCGTCCCCTGGTGGTGGTGCTGACCGACGGCCGGGCCACCGCCGGGCCGGATCCGTTGGGCCGCACCCGGATCGCGGCGGCAAGGCTGGTCGCCGAGGGCGTGGCCGCCGTGGTGGTCGACTGCGAGACGTCCTTTGTGCGGCTGGGCCTGGCCGGGCAACTGGCCCGCCAGCTGGGCGCGCCGGCGATCCGGCTGGAGCAGCTGCACGCCGATTCCCTGACGCGCGCTGTGCGCGACGCGGCCTGAGCGAAAGGGTTAAGCGCTTATGCCACAGGGTGTTCCAGCGCAGGTTCCCGATGACGGCCTGACCACGCGGGCGCGGCGCCACACGCCCGTGCTGGCTGTGCACACCGGCGCCGGCAAGGGAAAGTCCACAGCCGCATTTGGAATGGCGTTGCGGGCCTGGAACGCCGGCCTGTCGGTCGCGGTGTTCCAGTTCGTCAAAAGCGCCAAGTGGAAGGTGGGCGAGGAGGCGGTCTTCGGTCAGCTGGGCCAACTGCACGACCAGCACGGGATCGGTGGTTGTGTGGAATGGCACAAGATGGGCGCGGGCTGGTCCTGGACCCGCAAGGCGGGCAGCGACGTCGATCACGCGGCGGCCGCGGCCGACGGCTGGGCGGAGATCGCGCGCCGGCTGGTCGATGAGCGCCACGACTTCTACGTGCTGGACGAGTTCACCTATCCGCTGAAGTGGGGTTGGGGTCGGGGTCAGGGTCGGAACCGGCCCGCGCCAGGGCCTCATCCAGCTGGTCGCGGTCGATGCCCGGGTCGTCGAACGGGTCGCGGCGGCGCCGATGCGGCAACGCCAGTTCGGCGGCCACCCGGATGTCGGATTCCGCGACGGTGTCCGCGCCGCGCCAGGCCGCATGCGCGACGGCGGTGCGGGCCACCACCAGATCGGCGCGCATCCCGTCGACGTCGAACGCCGCGCACAGCGCCGCGATGCGCCGTAATTCGTTGTCGGGCAACACCACATCGCCGACGAGCGCGCGCGCCGCGGCGATGCGCCGGGCCAGCTCGGCATCGGCGTCGGCGTAGCGCGCGGCGAAACCCTCCGGGTCGGCCTCGTAGGCCATCCGCTGCCGGATGACCTGCACCCGCACGTCGACGTCGCGCGAGGCATGGACGTCGACGGTGAGCCCGAACCGATCCAGCAGTTGCGGACGCAATTCGCCCTCTTCGGGATTCATGGTGCCGATCAACACGAACCGGGCCTCATGCGAGTGGGAGATGCCGTCGCGTTCGATGTGCACCCGGCCCATCGCCGCGGCGTCGAGCAGCACGTCGACCAGGTGGTCATGCAGCAGGTTGACCTCGTCGACGTACAGCACCCCGCCGTGCGCCCGGGCCAGCAGGCCCGGCGAGAACGCGTGCTCGCCGTCGCGCAGCACCCGCTGCAGATCCAGCGAGCCGATCACGCGGTCTTCGGTTGCCCCGAGCGGCATTTCGACCAGCCCGGCGTCGCTGCCGGTGGCGTCGGACAGCAATGCCGCGAGGCCGCGCACGGCCGTCGACTTGGCGGTGCCCTTCTCGCCGCGGATCAGCGCGCCGCCGATCTCCGGGCGCACGGCGCACAGCAAGAGCGCCAGGCGCAGCTGATCGTGCCCGACGATCGCGCTGAACGGGTAGGGCTTCACCGTTTAGCCGCCAATCCCGAACCGGGCCGCAGCATGGGCACGTGCGGAACACCGTCGTCAAGGAAATCGTCGCCGTCGCGCACGAATCCGTGCTGGGCGTACATCTCCGCCAGATACGTCTGCGCGTTGATCCGGCACGGATAGTCGCCCACCTCGGCCAGCGCCGCGCGCAGCAGCCGGGTGGTGTGGCCCTGACCGCGCGCATTGCGTTTTGTACACAGTCGCCCGATCCGGAACGCCTTTTCACCTCCGGCGTGCTCCTCCATCAGCCGCAGGGTGGAGATCACCTCGCCGTCCGGCGTTTCCAGCCAGAAGTGCCGGGTTTCGGCCAGCAGGTCCCGCCCGTCCAGTTCCGGATACGGGATCGCCTGTTCGACGACGAATACCTCCACCCTCAGCTTGAGTAACTCGTAAAGTGTTTGAGCGTCAAGATCTTTGGCCCAAATACGTCGCAGTGCTTCTGTCACTGGCGCCGCTCCTCCTCATCGCTTGCGGGAGCTACGCCCGCATCGCTCAACCCCAAAACCCGCGTTCCCCAGGAAAAGACTTCGTCGTACAGCGCCGGCTCATCCGACAGCGTCGCCCCCAGCGACGGGACCATCTCTTTGAGCGCGGGCAGCCACGACTGAAAGCGGGTGGCAAAACAGCGTTCCAGCACACCGAGCATGATCGGCACGGCGGTCGATGCCCCCGGAGAGCCGCCGAGCAGGCCCGCGATGCTTCCGTCGGCCGCACCCACCACCGTGGTGTCGAAGTCGAGCACCCCGCCCTTGCGTTTGTCCCGCCGAATCACCTGCACCCGCTGACCGGCCACCGTCGGCTCCCAATCCGAACCCTGTGCGCTGGGGGCGAATTCGCGCAGCATGCGCAGCCGGTCCGGGGCGGACAGCCGCAGCTGGCCGACCAGGTACCTGACCAGCGTCAGCTGCGTGATGCCGACGCCGACCAGGGAGGCCAGGTTGTTCGGTTTGACCGAACGGGGCAGATCGGTGAAGTGGCCGTGTTTCAAGAACTTCGGCGACCAGCCGGCGTACGGGCCGAACACCAGCCACGGCTTGCCGTTGACATAGCGCAGGTCGAGATGCAGCGCACCCAGCGGCGGGGCGCCCGGCGCGGGCGCGCCGTATACCTTGGCGCGGTGCGCGGCCGTCAGCGCCGGGTTGTCGGCGCGCAGGAACCGCCCGCCGATCGGGAATCCCGCGAAACCTCTCACCTCGCCGATGCCGGACTTCTGCAACAGCGGCAGCGCGTCACCGCCTGCCCCGACGAAGACGAATTTGGCGTTCAGCCGGTGCTTTTCGCCGGTGCGCCGGTTGCGGACCAGTAGCGTCCAGGTGCCGTCGGGCTGGCGGGACAGGTTGCGGACCTCGTTACCGAACAACGCGGTCGCGCCGCCGCGCACGCAGAACCCGACGAGTTGTCGTGACAGGGCGCCGAAGTCGACGTCGGTGCCGTGGGCGGCCCAGTTCAGCGCCGTCGGTTCGGAGAAGTCGCGCCCGGCGGACATGAACGGTAGCCGGCGGGCGAACTCACCGGAGTCCTCGATCAATTCGATGCCGGCGAACAGCGGGTTGGGCGCCAGGGCCCGTTGCCGTCGCCGGAGGTAGTCGACGCGCTGCGCGCCGCGCACGAAGCTCGCGTGCGGGATCGCGGTGAGGAATCCTCGGTCGGTCAGGATGCCGTTCTCGACGGCGTAGGCCCAGAACTGGCGGGTCACCTGGAATTGCTCGTTGATGCGCACCGCTTTGCTGATGTCGATCGAGCCGTCGGCGCGCTGCGGCGTGTAGTTCAGCTCGCACAGCGCCGAATGCCCGGTGCCGGCGTTGTTCCAGGGGCTGCTGCTCTCGGCGGCGACGGCGTCCAGGCGCTCCACGAAGGTCATCGACCAGTCCGGCTGCAGCCGGCGCAGCAACGCTCCCAGCGTCGCGCTCATGATGCCTGCGCCCACCAGCACGACGTCCGTCCGCGTGGTTGTGGCTAGCGCTGACACCGGCTTGCTGGTCCTTCCCTTGGCTGGGCCGATCCTCAGGTTATCCCGAGCCCATGTCGCCGCGAACGGCGTGCGGCACCCCGTGGCCAGCAAAAGCTCTAAGCTGGCTTGGTGAAAGGCGGGGCGACTGGCGGGGTGACCGGCGAAGCGACCGGCTGGGTGCCCGATGTCCTCCCCGGTTATTGGCAGCGCACCATCGTCCTGGGGTCCGATCCTGCCGGCGAGGGTGACATCGTCGCGACCCTGATACGGCGCGGCCCCGAGTCCCGGCAGTCGGGCCGGCGGCCTGATGGGCGCGCGGTGCTCGCGGTGCACGGTTACACCGACTACTTCTTCCACACCGAACTGGCCGACCATTTCGCGGCCCGTGGCTTCACCTTCTACGCGCTCGACCTGCACAAGTGTGGGCGGTCGCGGCGCGACGGCCAGACGCCGCACTTCATCACCGACCTCACCAACTACCAGACCGAACTCGACCAGGCGCTGGCCGCGGTCGCAGAACACGGCCAGGTGCTGGTGTACGCGCATTCCGCGGGTGGGCTCATCGTGTCGCTGTGGCTGGACCGGCTGCGCCGACGAAACCCGGCCGCCCACGCGGCCGTTCGCGGCCTGGTGCTCAACAGCCCGTTCTTGGAGTTGCCCGGGCCGCCGATCCTGCGGCATTCCGTGACGGTGGCGCTGATCGCGGGCCTGTCCCGGGTGCGGTCCAAGGGGGTGGCCCGCTCGCCGGGTGAGGGTGGCTACGGCACCACGTTGCACCGCGACTACGGCGGCGAGTTCGACTACGACCTGCAGTGGAAACCGGTCGGCGGCTTCCCCATCACCTTCGGTTGGCTGCACGCCATCCGCCGCGGCCAGGCCCGGCTGCATCGCGGCCTGGACGTCGGTGTACCCAACCTGATCCTGCGCTCGGACCACAGTGTGCACGAAAGCACCGATTCGGCGGCCATGCAGCGCGGCGACGCGGTCCTCGACGTCACCCAGATCGCCCGCTGGGCCGGCTGTATCGGCAACCGCGGCAGCGTAGTTCCGGTGCCCGACGCCAAGCACGACGTGTTCTTGTCGCTGCAGGGGCCACGCGAAGTCGCCTATCGGGAGCTGGACCTCTGGCTGGACGGCTACCTGCGCGCCGACAACGACGCCTCGGCATCGCTGCGAAAGGGGTGACGGCTTGGAGACTTACGACGTCGCGATCATCGGAACCGGTTCGGGCAACAGCATTCTCGATGACCGGTTCGCCGAAAAGCGGGTGGCGATCTGCGAAGAGGGCACGTTCGGTGGCACCTGCCTGAACGTCGGGTGCATCCCGACGAAGATGTTCGTCTACGCCGCAGAGGTAGCCCAGACCATCCGGGGCGCGGCGCGTTTCGGCATCGACGCACGCATCGACCGGGTGCGCTGGGACGACATCGTCTCGCGCGTCTTCGGGCGCATCGACCCGATCGGGGTCAGCGGTGAGGATTACCGGAACGCCGCACCCAACATCGATGTCTACAATCAGCACACCCGATTCGGCGGCGTGCAGGCCGACGGCCGCTACCTGTTGCGCACCGATGCGGGCGACGAATTCGCGGCCGACCAGGTGGTGATCGCCGCCGGGGCACGAGCGGTGGTGCCCCCGGCGATCCTCGAGTGCGGCGCCCGGTACTACACCAGCGACACGATCATGCGAATCTCGGAGCTGCCCGAGCATCTGGTGATCGTCGGGGGCGGCTTCGTGGCAGCCGAATTCGCCCACATCTTCTCCTCGCTGGGCTCGCGGGTCACCCTGGTGATCCGGGGCTCTGCCCTGCTGCGGCATTGCGACGACATCGTGTGCAAGCGCTTCACCCGCATCGCGTCGAGCAAATGGGAGCTGCACACCCACCGCAACGTCGTGGGCGCCGAGAACCAGGGCTCGGACGTCGCGGTGGAACTCGACAACGGGCACACGGTGCACGCCGACGCGCTGCTGGTGGCGACCGGGCGGGTCTCCAACGCCGATCGACTCGACCTCGAGCAGGCCGGTGTCGCCGTCGAGGACGGCCTGGTGGCCGTCGACTGTTACCAGCGCACCACGGCGCGTGGCGTCTTCGCCCTCGGCGACGTCTCCTCGCCGTATCAGCTCAAGCATGTCGCCAACCACGAGGCGCGCGTCGTGCAGCACAACCTGCTCTGCGACTGGGACGACACCGACGCGATGGCACTCACCGACCACCGCTACGTGCCGTCGGCGGTGTTCACCGATCCGCAGATCGCCTACGTCGGGCTGACCGAAAACGAAGCCATCGCACAGGGTTTCAAGATCTCGACCAAGATTCAGGACTACGCCGACGTCGCCTACGGCTGGGCGTCGGAGGACACCACCGGGATCGTCAAGCTCATCGCCGAGCGCGGCACCGGGCGGCTGCTGGGCGCGCACATCATGGGAACCCAGGCATCGTCGATCATCCAGCCGTTGGTCCAGGCCATGAGCTTCGGACTCACCGCGCCGGAGATGGCCCGCGGCCAGTACTGGATCCATCCGGCGCTGCCCGAGGTGGTGGAGAACGCCCTACTGGGCCTGCGCTGACCTCAACGCCGGCGCGAGCGCGCGTCGCCCTCGTCGTCCTGGCACTGCGGGCACAGGCCGTGCAACGTCAGCCCCGCCGCCTCCGAGAGCGCGAAGGAACTGCCCGCCATCGCGTGCTCGAGCGCCGAACTCAGCTGCCGGGCGGGCACCTCGATGATGGTGCCGCAGTTCGTACATACCGCGTGATGGTGCGGCGCGGTGGCCAGCCCGTAGGTCGTCACGCCGCCCTCGAGCGTCAACGCGTGCAACACCCCCTGATCGACCAGCGTCGTCACCGTGCGGTAGACGGTCGCCACGTCGGGCGCATGGGTGCCGGGCGGCAGACATTCGCGCAGCCGCTTGTCGATCTCGGCGACCGGCAGGTGACCGTTGACGGGCTCGAGCACCGCCAGCACCTGAATTCGCGAGGCCATCCGCCGCAGCCCCCGGGCGCGCAGCAGATCGCCGATCCGCTCGGTGACCGACGCATCCAGTACCGACGGGTTGGGCGCCACCGGTTCAGTGTCGTCCCCATGCGGCCGGATCGCCAGTCCCGGGCGCGATCGGCGGCACCCGAATTCCTGCGACTCACTTGCATCTGGCGAGCCGCGGTACTTACAGTCGTGCCGGTTGTCTCAGCCGATACCGCAAGGACGCGCCGGAAGGACCCCAGTGGCCAGCACCGAGATCGACCGGCGGCCGTCACGAACGAGCAGGCTTCGCGGCGCCCTGACGCGGGCGGAGCGGTGGCGGCTGGCGACGATGCTGGCGGTGATCGTCGCGCTACACCTGCTCGGCTGGCTCACCATGATTCTGCTCGTGGCACCGGCCCAATACAGCTTGGGCGGCAAGGCATTTGGTGTCGGCATCGGACTGACGGCCTACACCCTGGGCATGCGGCACGCGTTCGACGCCGACCATATCGCCGCTATCGACAACACCACCCGCAAGCTGATGAACGATGGGCAACGCCCGCTGGCGGTGGGCTTCTTCTTCTCCCTGGGCCACTCCACCGTGGTGTTCGGGCTGGCCTTGCTGCTGGCGTGCGGGGTGAAGGCGGTCGTCGGCCCGGTCGAGGACGACTCCTCGACGCTGCACCATTACACCGGGCTGATCGGCACCAGCGTCTCGGGCGTGTTCCTCTACGCCATCGCGCTGCTCAACCTCATCGTCCTGGTCGGCATCCTGCGGGTGTTCACCCGACTGCGGCGGGGCGAATACGATCCCGACACCGACGCGGCCGAACTGGAACGGCAACTGGGCAACCGTGGGCTGATCAACCGGTTGCTCGGCCGCTTCACCAAGTCGATCACCAAGTCCTGGCACTGCTATCCCGTCGGGCTGTTGTTCGGGCTTGGTTTCGACACCGCCACCGAGATCGCCCTCCTGGTGCTGGCCGGCACCAGCGCCGCGGCCGGGCTGCCCTGGTACGCCATCATGTGCCTGCCGGTGCTGTTCACCGCGGGCATGTGCCTGCTGGACACCATCGACGGCTCGTTCATGAATTTCGCCTACGGCTGGGCCTTTTCCAATCCGGTGCGCAAGATCTACTACAACATCACCATCACCGCGCTGTCGGTGGCCGTCGCGTGGGTGATCGGCAGCATCGAACTGCTCGTCCTGTTCGCCGACCAGTTCGGTTGGCGGGGCCCGTTCTGGAGCTGGATCGGCGGGCTGGACCTCAACGCGATCGGCTACATCGTCGTCGCCATGTTCGTCGCCACCTGGGCGGTGGCCCTTCTCGTCTGGCGCTACGGACGCATCGAAGAGAAGTGGACCTCCTGAGTCGACCAACAGCCTGACCGCAAATCGCCGTTCGGGTGTAGAACAGTGCTCATGGGCTCGTTGGCCTGCGCCCGGCTCGCGGATCGCCGGTGATCGGCGATGCACGAGCTGTCGCTGTGTGAAGCGATCGCCGGTGTGGTCAGGGATCACGCCGCCGGCCGCCACGTCGACGTGGTGCGGGTGCGGGTCGGTGCGCTGCGCCAGGTGGTGCCCGAGTCGCTGTCCTTCTGCTGGACGCTCGTCCGCGACGCCGAGGACATGCCGGACGCCGAACTCGAACTCGAATGCGTCGGCGCCGAAGTCCGGTGCCGCGCCTGCGGCGGGCAGTCCGAGATCACCTCGCCCTGGTCGATCTGGTGTCCGCGGTGTGACAGTCCCGACGTCGAGGTGCTGCGCGGCAACGAATTCCTGGTGACCTCGCTGGACGTGTCATGAAAAAGATGTCTCGTGAAAGGCGTTGACGATGGGTAGATTTCATCGGCACGACGACGGGACCGTGCACACCCACTCCCACGATGACCTCCCGCACAACCACGACCGCGGCGACCACAGCCGCTATCAGACCGGCGGCCAGCGCGTCGAGGTGCTGGAGGCGATCTTCGCCGAGAACGACATGCGGGCCGACGCCAATCGGGCGGCGTTCGAGCGCAACGGGGTACGCACCCTCAACCTGATGAGCTCCCCGGGCTCCGGCAAGACCACCATCCTGCGGGCCACCCTCGACGAACTCGCCGGCGACCTGGCCATCGGGGTGATCGAGGGCGATATCGCCACCGACCTGGACGCGGCCAAGCTCAGGGGCCGCGGCGCCCAGGTGTCACTGCTCAACACCAGCAACGGATTTGGTGGCGAGTGCCACCTCGACGCGCCCATGGTCAACCGGGCACTGCGCGGCCTCGACCTGGCCGCGCTGGATTTGGTGGTCATCGAGAACGTCGGCAATCTGGTCTGCCCGGCGGAATTCGACGTCGGCGAACACGCCAAGGCCATGGTCTACTCGGTGACCGAGGGCGAGGACAAGCCGCTGAAGTATCCGGTGATGTTCCGGTCTGTCGACGTGGTGCTGCTGAACAAGATCGACCTGGTGCCCCACCTGGACGTGGACGTCGACAGCTACATCGCCCACGTCCGCAAAGTCAATGCGACAGCTTCGATTTTGCCGGTCAGTGCCCGCACCGGCGATGGTATGGCCGCGTGGTTCGGCTGGCTGCGGCGCTTCGCCACGGATGAGGACTGAACGGCGCCTCCGCCCGCGCACTCCTGCGAAACGTTCGCAGGAGCAGCGCCCCGTTTCGACGCAACCGTCGCGGCGGATCAGCTAAGCTCGACAAGGCTTTTCACCACTGTACAACATGTGCCTACTAATCAGTAATGTCGAACCGTTGACAACGCCCAATAGCGGGAGTAGACCCAAAAAATAGCGCTGCGCAAGTGGGCCGACGGTCGACTCCGGCGGCGCCAGGAGCCCCAGCCCGGCTCCGGAAAGCTGCAGCATGCCAACGGAAGCAGCAGTCAAGGCAGAACAAACATTGATCCATGTTCTATGGATAAACGCGGGCCTCAGTTGTGACGGCGATTCGGTGGCATTGACTGCTGCCACCCAGCCCAGCGTCGAGGAGATCGCCTTGGGAGCGTTGCCCGGACTCCCCCAGGTCGCGGTGCACTGGCCCCTGATCGACTTCGAATGCGGACCCAACGGAGGCGCGGACGACTTCCTGGAGTGGTTCTTCAAAGCCGATCGCGGCGAGCTGGAACCCTTTGTTCTCGTGGTCGAAGGCTCCATCCCGAACGAGAAGATCAAGGACGAGGGCTATTGGTGCGGCTTCGGCAACGACCCCGCCACCGGGCAGCCGATGACCACCAGTGAGTGGCTCGACCGGTTGGCGCCCAAGGCCACCGCCATCGTGGCGGTGGGGACCTGCGCCACCTACGGGGGCATCCACGCGATGGCCGGCAACCCGACGGGGGCGATGGGCGTGCCGGACTACCTGGGCTGGGACTGGAAGAGCAAGGCGGGCATCCCGATCGTGTGCGTGCCGGGCTGCCCGATCCACCCGGACAACCTGTCGGAGACGTTGACCTACCTGCTGTACATGGCGACCGGTCAGGCACCGATGATCCCGCTCGACGACGCGCTACGGCCACAGTGGCTGTTCGGCAAGACCGTGCACGAGGGCTGCGACCGGGCCGGCTACTACGAGCAGGGCGACTTCGCCACCGAGTACGGGTCGCCGAAATGCATTGTGAAGCTTGGCTGTTGGGGACCCGTGGTCAAATGCAATGTGCCCAAGCGCGGATGGATCAACGGCGTCGGGGGTTGCCCCAACGTCGGCGGAATCTGCATTGGCTGCACCATGCCGGGGTTCCCGGACAAGTTCATGCCGTTCATGGACGAGCCGCCGGGCGGCAAGATCTCGAGCACCGCGTCGGGCTTGTACGGAGCCGTGATTCGCAGTCTGAGGGGTATCACGGAACGCACCGTCGACAAGGAGCCGCGGTGGCGCCACAACGGCGACCAACTCACCACTGGAGCGCGCCGCACCTGGTAGGTCACCTACCGGGTCGGTGCGCTCCTTATCCACATTCGTAGCCGAAGAGCCGTCGCCGCATCAGCCGACGCGCAAGCAGCCACAGCGGGAAGAAGTAACGCGATGACAACCATCAGCCCTGACGCCACCCAAGCCAAGCGGGAACCTGGCCAACTGGTCGACATGGCCTGGGACCCCATCACCAGGATCGTGGGCAGCCTGGGCATCTACACCAAGATCGACTTCGAGAACAAGGAAGTCGTCGAGTGCCACAGCACCTCGTCGATCTTCCGCGGTTACTCGATCTTCATGAAGGGCAAGGATCCTCGCGACGCCCACTTCATCACCAGCCGCATCTGCGGCATCTGCGGTGACAACCACGCCACCTGTTCGTGCTACACGCAGAACATGGCCTACGGCGTCAAGCCACCGCATCTGGGCGAGTGGATCGTCAACCTCGGCGAGGCCGCGGAATACATGTTCGACCACAACATCTTCCAGGAAAACCTGGTCGGCGTGGACTTCTGCGAGAAGATGGTCTCCGAGACCAATCCGAGCATCCTGTCGCTGGCCGAGAAGACGCCCGCCCCGCACGCGGACGCCCACGGGTACCGGACGATCGCGGACATCATGCGCTCGCTCAATCCGTTCAGCGGTGAGTTCTACCGCGAGGCGCTGGTGGTCAGCCGCTGGACGCGAGAGATGTTCTGCCTGATGGAAGGCCGCCACGTGCACCCGTCGACGCTCTACCCCGGCGGGGTAGGCACCGTCGCGACCGTCCAGCTGATGACCGACTACATGACGCGCCTGATGCGGTACGTCGAGTTCATGAAGAAGGTCGTGCCCATGCACGACGATTTGTTCGACTTCTTCTACGAGGCTCTGCCCGGCTACGAGAAGGTCGGGCTGCGCCGGACCCTGCTGGGCTGCTGGGGCTCCTTCCAGGACCCCGAGGTGTGCAACTTCGAATACAAGGACATGGAGCGCTGGGGCAACGCCATGTTCGTCACCCCGGGCGTAGTGGTGGACGGCAAGTTGGTCACCCATTCGCTGGTGGACATCAACCTGGGCATCCGAATCCTTTTGGGCAGTTCGTATTACGACGACTGGACCGACCAGGAGATGTTCGTCAAGACCGATCCGCTGGGCAACTCGGTGGACCGACGCCACCCGTGGAACCAGCACACCAACCCGCACCCGCAGAAGCGCGACATGGAGGGCGGCAAGTACAGCTGGGTGATGTCACCGCGCTGGTTCGACGGCAAGGACCACCTGGCGCTGGACACCGGCGGCGGCCCGCTGGCCCGGCTGTGGTCGACGGCGCTGGCCGGCCTGGTCGACATCGGTTACGTCAAGGCGACCGGCAACAGCGTCAAGATCAACCTGCCCAAGACGGCGCTGAAGGGGCCCGTCGAATTGGAGTGGCACATCCCCAAGTACGGCAGCAACACGATCGAACGTGACCGGGCGCGCACCTACTTCCAGGCCTACGCGGCGGCGTGCGCTTTGCACTTCGCCGAGAAGGCGCTCGAGGAGATCCGCGCCGGGCGCACCAAGACGTGGGAGCGCTTCGAGGTGCCCGACGAGGCCATCGGATGCGGGTTCACCGAGGCGGTGCGCGGCGTGCTCAGCCACCACATGGTGATCCGGGACGGCAAGATCGCCAACTACCACCCGTACCCGCCCACACCGTGGAATGCCAACCCCCGCGACAGTTTTGGCACCCCAGGCCCGTACGAGGACGCGGTGCAGGGGCAACCGATCTTCGAGGAGAACGGCCGGGACAGCTTCAAGGGGATCGACGTCATGCGCACGGTGCGCAGCTTCGATCCGTGCCTGCCATGTGGTGTGCACATGTACCTGGGCAAGGGCAAGACGCTCGACAGACTGCACACGCCCACCCAGTCACCCGCTGCGGAGTGACACATGGCGGAGCCGGGCGCAGCGGGTCGGCACCGTTAAAGGAGTGACGCATGGCGGATCGCCCGGCGAACCCCGAGACCGACACGCAGTGGCGCACAGCTGGCGATCGGATCCAGACACTGCTGGATTCCTGCGCCGCGGGCGGGGCCGCCGCGTATGACCATGCGCAACAACTGGTTCGCGAGGTAGTCGGGCTGTACGGCGCCGGGCTGGAGCGGATCATGCGGATGGCCGCCGATCCCGGGCCGGACGGGGGGCTGGTCGAGCGGCTGGCCACCGACGACCTGGTGGCCAGCCTGCTCCTGGTGCACGGCCTGCATCCGCACGACGTGCACCGCAGGGTCGCCGATGCGCTGGATCGGGTGCGCCCCTACCTGGGTTCGCATGGCGGCGACGTCGACCTGCTCGAGGTCGTTCCAGGCGAACACCCGGACGAATTCACCGTGCGGCTGGCGTTCACAGGCAGCTGCAAGAGCTGCCCGTCGTCGGCGGTCACCCTGGAGCTGGCCGTGCAGGACGCGGTTCGCGCGGCGGCGCCGGAGGTCTCCTCGATCGAGGCGGTCGCCGCCGCCGACACGACCGCTCCGGCGGGCGTCATCCCCGCCGAATCGCTACTGGCGCACGTGCATTCGAACGGACATGGACCTACCACCTGGCACGCGGCCCCCGAGCTTGCCGAGCTGCACCCCGGTGACGTCGCGGGATTCGTCATCGACGGCGTGACCATGTTGGCCTGCCGGGTGGGTGATCGGACATTCGCCTACCGGGATCACTGCCCGGTGTGCGCCGCCTCGATGGCGGGTTCCCAACTGCGCGAGCGGCTGCTGCGCTGCGCGGGCTGCGGGACGGATTTCGACGTCGTCCACGCCGGAACCGCGGCGGTCGATGGTTCGGCCGCTCATCTCGAACCGATTCCCCTGCTGACTCACGACGGCCTGCTGTCGGTGGCGTTGCGGGCCGACGCGATGGGCGCGCCGGCATGACCGCCGGCGACGATGCAGAACGAAGTGATGCTGAGGAGCGGCGCATATGACAGGTCCCTTCGACGTCCTGGCCCGCATCAGGAGCGACCGGCGCGCCCCCGAGCCCGCGGGCGAACGCTGCGAGATGTGCGCCGAGCCGATCGCCGACGAGCACCAGCACGTGGTCAATGTGGCCGGCCGCCAACTCATGTGCGTCTGCCGCGCCTGCTATCTGCTGTTCACCGACTCGGCGGCCGACCTGCGCTACCGCGCGGTGCCCGACCGGTACCTGTCTTTTCCCGATTTCGCGCTGGATCGCCTGGTGTGGGAGGCGCTGCAAATCCCGGTGGGGGTCGCCTTCTTCTTCACCAACTCCGCCCTGGGCCACACCGTCGCCTTCTACCCCGGACCGGCCGGAGCATGCGAATCCGAGCTGGACATGAAGGTCTGGGAAACCATCCGCGACGCCGATTCACGGGTGAGCTTGCTCGCCGACGACGTGGAGGCGCTGCTGGTCCGAGTCGCCGACAGCGCCCAGGATGGGGAATTGCCGCAACCGGAAACGTATTTGGTCCCGATCGACGCCTGCTACGAATTCGTCGGACGCCTGCGCATGTTATGGCGCGGCTTCGACGGCGGCCAGCAGGCCCGCGAATTCATCGACGGCTTCTTCGACCGGCTCGCCGCCCGCGCCGTGAAGACACTCCCATGAACGTCAGCTTCGACGTGCTGGACGTGACGGCCGAGCCGTACACCGTCAGCCCGATGTTGACCGCCCGCGTCGCCGTCACCGCGGCCGGCGACGACCCGGTGCACGCCATCGCCCTGCGTTGCCAGGTCCGCATCGAGCCGCTGCGTCGTTCCTACTCCGACGACGAAGCGGCCGGGCTGATGGACCTGTTCGGCGGCCGCGAACGCTGGGCCAGCACCCAGCGCACCTTCCTCTGGCAGCATTGCACCGCCATGGTGCCCGGCTTCACCGGCCACACCACCGCCACCCTGCCGCTGGATTGCACCTACGACTTCGAGGTGGCCGCCGCCAAATATCTGCACGCGCTGCGCGACGGAGCGGTGCCCCTGCAGTTCCTGTTCAGCGGAACGGTTTTCGTCAACTCCGAGCGCGGGTTCTCGGTGCAGCAGGTGTCGTGGGACTGCGAGGACAACTACGCGATGCCCGTCACGGTCTGGCGCGACCTGGTCGCACAGCACTATCCGAACAGCGGATGGATCCGGCTGAGCCACGAAACCATCACCGAGCTGGCCCGCTACAAGTCGGCCCGCGGGATGCTCGACTTCGACCACGCCGTCACCTCGCTGCTGGATGCCACCGATCGCGAGGTGACCCGATGACGTCGAGTTGGGATCGGGCCCGTACGGTCGCCGACGCGGTGCTCTACGAAGGCTATCTGCTCTACCCGTACCGGGGGACGTCGAGCAAGAACCAATCACGCTGGCAGTTCGGGGTTTTGGGGCCAAGCGGTGCGGTTGAGACCGGCCTGGGCGAGGACGATGCCCTTGCCGCACAGTTTTTGGTCGACGGCGCCCGGACGCTGACGCTGGTGGTGCGGTTCCTGCAATTGCAGCACCGGCGGGCCGAAAGGGCCACCGATGGCGGCGATTTCGAACCCGTCGACGAGCTGAGCACCGCGACCGGATCGTGGCTGACCTGGGACGAGGCGGTGGAGTGCGAGGTCTCCTTCGGCCCCCTCGCGTTCGGCGATCAACCCTGGTCGCTGCCGGTGACGGCACTGGGGGCAACCGACCTCGAGATGTTGGACGGCGGCCGGCTGGTCCGCGAACGCCACGAGATTCGGGGCGTGTTGACCGTCACCAGCCAGCCCGACGGCGACCTGCAACGCGTGTCGGTACGGGTCACCAACACCGGCGCACCCGTGAGCGCACAGGACGATAAAGATTCAGTCATCGCACGATCCTTGATCGGAACGCACCTCATCGCCGAAGTGGTTGGCGGCCGGTTCGTCTCGTTGCTCGAGCCGCCGCAGAGCGCGACCGACGCGGCGTCCCGATGCGCGCAGCATCGCTGCTTCCCAGTGCTGGCCGGCCCCCCGGGCACCGACGACATGCTGCTGATCTCGCCGATCATCCTCTACGACCACCCCGAGGTCGCCGAACAGAGCGACACCGCCCTGTACGACTGCACCGAGATCGACGAGATCCTCACCCTGCGCGTCATGACCATGACCGACGACGAGAAGGCACAGGCCCGGGCCACCGACCCGCGGGCCGCACGGATCATCGACGAATGCGACGCCATGTCGCCCGAGGCCATGGCCCGGCTGCACGGCGTGCTGCGCGATCCGCACGGGCTCGAGGTCTCCGCCGGACTGGTGCCGGAAATTCCCGACGGCATGGACTGGTGGGACCCGATGGCCGACAACGCGGTTCGCCCCGAGATCGACGCGGTGCTGGTGAACGGGGTCCGGGTAGCGCGCGGCAGCAAGGTCCGGTTGCGACCGCGGCGCAACGCCGACGCCCAGGACATCTTCGTCGCCGGCAAGACCGCCCGCGTCACATCGGTGCACGAGGACGTCGAGGGCAACAAGCACGTCGCCGTCGTCGTCGACGAGGACCCAGCCGCCGACCTGCACGACTGGTACGGCCGCTACCTGTACTTCTCCCCCGACGAAGTCGAGCCGCTGCAATCGCAGCACAGCACAAACCCCTGAAAGGAGTTCGTCATGGAAGTCCTCGGTTGGATCTTCATCGCCATGGTCGCGCTGGTGGTCGCAATCGCCCTGGCCCTCGGCGCGATATCCGTGCCCGATGCCCGCCGCTATCTGAAGTTGAGGCGGATGTAGCCGACGCGGGTGCCACCATGACTTCGCGCATCCTGGTAGCCGGGATCGGCAACATCTTCCTGGGCGACGACGGGTTCGGCTCCGAGGTGGTCCGCAACGCCGCACTGCCCCAAGACGATCCGACGGTTCAGGTCATCGACTACGGCATCCGTGGCATGCACCTGGCCTATGACCTGCTCGAGGAGTGGGACACGCTGGTTCTCGTCGACGCCGTGCCCAGCCGGGGCCATCCCGGCACGTTGCACGTCTTTCAGGCCGAGCACGACGGGCCGTCCGAGACGAGCGGCCTGGACGGTCACAGCATGGACCCGGCCGCCGTCTTCGCCAGCCTGCGGGCCCTGGGCGGCCACCCGCCCTACACCGTGGTCGTCGGGTGCGAGGCGGGCAGCGTCCAGGAGGGCATCGGCCTGACCGAGCCGGTCGCCCAGGCCGTCCCCCGGGCGGCGCGGGCGGTCGAAGAGATCGTCGCCGCGCTGCACCCGTCCTCGCCGACCGAAAAGGGGTGCTGAGCCATGTGTTTGGGCATACCCGGCCAGGTCATCGGAATGCTGGACGGTTTCGAGGGCCAGCTGGCACTGGTCGACGTCACCGGCGAACAGCGCAAGGTCAATGTCGGCATGTTGCCGGACGAGACGTTCGCGCCCGGTGACTGGGTGATCATCCACATGGGCTTCGTCGTCGAGAAGACCGATCAGGCCGGCGCCGAACAGGCCATGGCCGGGCTGGAGTTGATGGGCCGGGGCCGCGCGGGCCCCGCACTGAGCCCGGAGGCTTGAGATGACCGAAATTGCCGAAGCCACGATGCTGTTGCGGCCCGAAGAGACCCGGGTGCGGCGACGCGTCATGGTGACCGGCGTGGTTCAAGGGGTCGGCTTCCGCCCGTTCGTGCACCGGATCGCGACCGAACTGGGTCTGGCCGGGTTTGTCGGCAACGACTCGGGTGCGGTGTTTCTCGAGGTGCAGGGCCGGCCGGAGCGGGTGGCGGAGTTCGCACGCCGGCTGCGGGCGCAGGCGCCGCCCCTGGCGCGGATCACCGGCGTCCACGTCGCCGACGTCGCGGTCGACCCCGCCTGCCCGCCCGAATTCCGCATCGCGCCAAGCCGATTGGCTCGCGGGGCGACCACGCCGATCCCACCCGACATCGCCGTGTGCGACGACTGCCTCGCCGAACTGTTCGACCCGCGCGACCGGCGGTACCGGCACCCGTTCGTGACCTGTACCAACTGCGGGCCGCGGTTCACCATCATCGAGCGACTGCCGTACGACCGGCCGGCCACCACCATGTCGGCGTTCGCCATGTGTGCGCGCTGCGCCGCCGAATACCACGATCCGGCGGATCGCCGCTTCCACGCGCAACCGATCGCCTGCCCCGACTGCGGGCCGACGCTGTGGTTCACCTCGCCGGCCGGCCGGGTGACCGGCTCCGATGCGGCACTGAGCGCCACCCAGGCCGCGCTGGCCTCCGGCGCGGTGGTGGCCGTCAAGGGCATCGGCGGCTACCACCTGGCCTGCGCCGTCGACGACGCAACCGCGGTCGCCGCGCTGCGGGCACGGAAAGCGCGCGGCGCCAAGCCCTTTGCCATGCTCGTCCGCGATCTCGATGTGGCGCGCCGCTATGCCTACTTCGACGACGCCGAGGCCGCGGTGCTGGCCAGCCCGGCCCGCCCGATCGTCCTGCTGCGTCGGCGCCCTCGCGCCGCGGTGGCCGAGGGCGTCGCGCCCGGCAGCCCGCTGCTGGGCCTGATGCTGCCCTACTCCCCCATGCATCACCTGCTGCTGGCGGCGGTGCCGGACGGTCCCGGACCGGGGCCCGACGCGCTGGTGCTGACCAGCGCCAACCGCTCCGACGAGCCCATCTGCTTCACCGAGGAGGATGCGGCGCAACGCCTTCCCGGTCTGTGCGACGCGGTCCTCGACCACGACCGGCCCATCCATGTGCCGTGTGACGACTCGGTGGTGCGCGTCGTCCACGACGAGCAGGGCGCCCACGAGCTGCCCGTCCGCCGGTCCCGGGGCTATGCGCCGCTGCCGGTCGACCTACACATCGAGGGTCCCACCGTGCTGGCCGTGGGCGGCGAACTGAAGAACACCTGCTGCCTCACCGACGGCGGCCGGGCGTACCTGTCCGGCCACATCGGCGACATGGCCACCTGGGAGACGCTGCGCGCGTTCGAGCGCGCGGTGTCCCAGCTCAGCGAAATCCGCGGCCGGCCCGTGCGGTTGGCCGCCGACCTACACCCCGGCTATCACACCCGCAGCTGGGCCGAGCGCCACGCGGACGAGCGCCCGCTGGACCTGGTGCAGCACCACCACGCCCACGTCGTCTCGCTGCTGGCCGAACACGGTCGCCTCGGCGAACCCATCATCGGGGTCTCCTTCGACGGCACCGGTTACGGGTGTGACGAAACGATCTGGGGCGGTGAGATTTTGGCCCTCGGAACGCGAAGCCACCGTTTCGTGCGGGCCGGACACCTGCTGGCGGTGCCGCTGCCCGGCGGTGACGCCGCCGTGCGCAACCCGTGGCGGATGGCGCTGTCCCAGTTGTGGATGGCCGACATCGACTGGACCCCCGACCTGGCGCCGGTGGCCGCAGCGAGCGCCGACGAACTAGGGCTCATCCGTTCGCAATTGGAGACCGGGACGGGCTGCGTGCCGTGTTCGAGCATGGGCCGCCTGTTCGACGCGGTCGCCTCCCTGCTCGGAGTGCGACACCGCATCGACTACGAGGGACAGGCCGCGATCGAACTCGAGGCGCTGGCCCAGTCGGTCGGCGTGGAGTCCGCGCGGCCGTCGCTGCCGCTGGCGGTGCGCCCCGACGGGGTGATCGATCCCGCCCCGATGGTGCAGACCATGGTCGCGGCGCTGTACGCCGGAACGCCAGCGGCGACGCTGGCGGCGGCGTTTCACCGGGCGGTCGCCGAGGCCGTCACCGAGGTGGTCACCCGGGTGGCGGGCCCCACCCGGCTGGTGGGCCTCACCGGCGGGGTTTTCCAGAACGTGCTGTTGTTACGGGCCTGTCGTACGAGGCTGCAGCACAACGGGTTTGAAGTTCTCACCCATCATGTCGTGCCGCCGAACGACGGCGGGCTGGCGCTGGGCCAGGCCGCGGTCTCGGTGCTGATCGCGCAGGAGGAGTCGACGCGATGATCACCACCGCCATCGATCGCGGCCTGAGTGCCGAACTGGCCGAAGACCTCGCCGCCACCGCCCTGACACTGGCCAAACGATTCGCCGCCGGCGCGACCATGTGGTCCATCGCGCCGTCGTGGGAACCGCACGCGCTGCACATCGCGGTGGAATTCGTGCATCCGGTGATCATGGGCAAACGGGCCCTGCCGGCGGTCGCGCTGACCGGGCCCGATCTGGTGGATCTGGTCCGGGTCTCGGTGCGGCCCGGCGACATCGTGGTCGCGGTCTCGGGTGCGGACGACGCGCAGGTGCGCTCGGTGATGCGCCGCGCACCGGCCTGGGGCGCCACCACGATCTGGATCGGCAGCGGCGAGCGGCCAGCGGCCGCGATGGCCGATCATGTGCTCTGGCTGGACGATCCCGACCCGCGTGTCCCGGCCACCGGCGGCTTCGTGCTGTTCTACCACCTGCTGTGGGAGCTGACCCATGTGTGCTTCGAACACTCCGGGCTGCTCAAACCCAACCCCGACGACGACGTCTGTGTCACATGCAGCGACGAGGGCCGGCTCGGCGAAGTGGTCAGCGCTTCGGTCGGCGGACAAGCCCGGGTGCGCACCGCCCGGGGGGTCGAGGACGTGGTCACCACGCTCGTCGACCCAGTCGCTCCGGGTGAGTTGGTGCTGGTGCATGCCGGCATGGCGATCAGTCGCGTGGATGAGGAGGACGTTTCATGAGCCCGGCCGACGAACCCACCAATTTCCTGTACCCGTTCATCGACGCCGAAGAAGACGACCCGTCGGCGCTGCTCGCCGACCTGGCCGCCTCCGCCCACGCCAAAGCGTCGGAAAGCCTGGCGTTGCGGCGGTCCACGCTCGAAGCCAACGCCGAGCTGCTGGCGGCGGCCGCCGCCGAGCTCGCCCGCCGATTCGCCGCCGGCGCAAGGATGTTCACCTTCGGCAACGGCGGCAGCTGCACCGACTGCACCACGCTGGCGAGGTTGTTCGCCCGGCCACCGCTGGGCAAGCCGCTGCCGGCGTGGTCGTTGACCGCCGACCAGGCGATCCTGACCGCGTTGGGCAACGACGTCGGGTTCGAGCTGGTGTTCGCCCGGCAACTGATCGCCCGCGCCAAGGACGGCGACATCGCGCTCGCGATGTCGACCAGCGGCGGTTCGCCCAACCTGCTGGCCGCCCTGGCCGAGGCGCACAAGCGCGGCCTGTACACCATCGGCTTCGCCGGCTACGACGGCGGCGCCTTCGTGGACAACCCGAACGTGGACGCCTGCTTCGTCGTTCGTTCGCAGAGCGTGCACCGAATTCAGGAGGCGCAGGCGTTGGTCGGCTACCAGTTGTGGCTGGCCGTCCACGAAAACCTCGGCAGCGATCAGGGTTTGGGGGCGGCGTGATGAACAACCCGGCAAGTGACTACCTGTCGTCGGGACCGCGGTTCGGCGAAGGTGACGTGATCGAGCGGATCGAGTCGTTCCGCCGGCGCCGCCCCCGGCTGCTCGACGATCACGTGACGCTGGCGCACGGCGCCGGCGGCAAGGCATCGGCGGCGCTGGTGGACGCCGTGTTCGTCGAGGCGTTCCGCAACCCGCTGCTCGAGTCGCTGGGCGACGGCGCCGTCCTGGCTTTACCCGGCGGCGAGCGGCTGGCGATGTCCACGGATTCGTTTGTGGTGCAGCCCCGCCGGTTTCCCGGGGGCTCCCTGGGTGCCCTCGCCATCCACGGCACCTGTAACGACCTGGCGGTGGCCGGCGCCGTGCCGTCCTGGATCTCGGCGGCGTTCGTGCTCGAAGAGGGTTTTGGAATCGCCGAATTGAAGGAGATCGTCGCCGACATGGCCGCGGCGGCCGCGGCCGCCGGCGTGCAGGTCGTCACCGGCGACACCAAAGTGGTGCCCCGAGGCGCGGCCGACGGACTGTTCATCACCACCGCCGGAACCGGTGTCATCCCCGCGGGCCGCACGCTGTCGGCGCAGTCGGTGCGCGCCGGCGACAAGGTGCTGTTGTCGGGGTCCATGGGCGACCACGGCATGGCGGTGATGCTGGCCCGGGGTGATCTGGCCATCGAGGCCGACATCGCCTCCGACACCGCGTCGGTGAGCCCGTTGGTGGAGCTGTTGATGGCGGCCGCCCCGTCCACCCGATGGATGCGTGATGCGACGCGCGGCGGCGTCGGCACGGTGTGCAACGAGCTGGCCCAGGCCTGCGGCCTCGGGGTGTTGCTCGACGAGGAGCGACTCCCGGTGGCGCCCATGGTCAATGGTGCCTGCGAGTTGCTCGGCATCGATCCGCTCTACGTCGCCAACGAGGGCAAGTTCGTCGCCGTCGTCGCACCGCAGGAGGCCGCGGCCGGTCTGGACGCGTTGCGCTCGCATCCGTTGGGTGCCGATGCGGCCGAGGTCGGGGAAATCGTCACCCAACCCGCCGAAAGCGTGGTCCTGCGTACGGGATTCGGCGGCACCCGGATCGTCGACATGCTCGTCGGGGATCCGTTGCCGCGGATCTGCTAGGAGGTAATCAGATGTGTCTTGGAATTCCGGGCCGGATCGTCGAGATCACCGACCCCGCCAATTGTTTGGCGAAGGTGGACGTCAGTGGTGTGCAGCGGACCATCAGCGTCCGGCTGCTGGAAGACGACTTGCCCGCACCCGACGACTGGGTGCTGGTGCATGTGGGATTCGCGATGGCCAAGATCGACGAGACCGAGGCGTTGCTGACGCTGGCGGCCATCAAGAAACTCGGCGACGCCTACACGACCGAAATGCAGGCCTTCGATTCGTCGGCCATCGTGTAACGAGGAGCGGCAATGAAATTCGTTGACGAGTTCCGCGACCCGGCCGCGGCGCGCAAGCTGCTGGTGGCCATCGAGCACCTGGCCGGGACCGACGGTGCGGAGTTCAAGTTCATGGAGGTGTGCGGCGGTCACACGCACACCATCTACCGGCACGGCATCGAACACCTGCTGCCCGACAACGTCGAACTGGTGCACGGCCCGGGCTGCCCCGTCTGCGTGATCCCGATGGGACGCATCGACGACGCGATGTGGCTGGCCGGCCAGCCCGATGTGATCTTCACCTGCTTCGGCGACATGATGCGGGTGCCCGGCTCGCACGGCAGCCTGCTGGACGCCAAGGCCCGCGGGGCCGACGTCCGGTTCGTCTACTCCCCGCTGGACGCGTGCAAGATCGCGGTCGACAACCCCGACAAACAAGTGGTGTTCTTCGCCATCGGTTTCGAGACCACCGCGCCCTCAACCGCGGTGACTCTGGTGCGGGCCCGCGAGCTGGGCCTGCCCAACTTCAGCGTGTTCTGCAACCACGTCACGATCGTGCCGCCGATCAGGGCCATCCTCGAGTCGCCGGACCTGCGGCTGTCCGGCTTCATCGGACCCGGGCACGTGTCCACCGTGGTCGGCAACCGGCCCTACCGGTTCGTGCCCGAGGTGTACCGGAAGCCGTTGGTGGTGGCCGGTTTCGAACCCCTGGACATCCTCGCCTCGGTAGCGATGCTGCTGCGCCAGATCCGCGAGGGCCGCTGCGAGGTGGAGAACCAGTACAAGCGCGTGGTGCCCGAGCGTGGCAACCCCGCGGCCCTGGCGTTGCTGGGCAGGGTGTTCGCGCTGCGGCCCCACTTCGAATGGCGCGGGCTGGGCTTCATCTCGCAAAGCGCGCTGCGGCTGCACGACGACTTCGCCGAATTCGACGCCGAGCTGCGGTTCGCGATGCCCGGCGTGCGGGTCGCCGACCCGAAGGCCTGCCAATGCGGTGAGGTGCTCAAGGGTGTGCTCAAGCCTTGGGAATGCAAGGTTTTCGGCACCGCCTGCACACCCGAGACCCCGATCGGAACGTGCATGGTCTCGCCCGAAGGGGCGTGCGCGGCCTACTACAACTTCGGCCGCATGCACCGCGACGCGGTCAAGCTGGTGGGGCGCACTTGACCGATTCCCGCGGTGCCGAGATGTTCGCGCGCTACGCCTACGCGCCCAACGCGCTGGGCTACTGCGGTCCGCCGTTGGGAGCCACCCTGCGGGGCGGGTCGGTCGCCGACGTACGCAGGGCGGCGACGCAGTTCTCCGGGGCCTGGCCGTATCTGCGAGTGCTGTCGGAGCTGACCGGCATCGCCGACCCGTTGGATTACCGCCTGGTCGAATCCTATTGGCTCGGCGGTGGCGTCGCCGCCGACCTCGACTCGCAGCGATTCTTCGACGCGCTGCTCGAGATCATCGGCCCGCAGGCGGGCCACTACTGGTCGCACCTCACCGCGGATCTGGCGGGCGAGGCGGCCGGCAACCACTGCTTCCACGTGTTCGGGGTATATCCGTGGACGCGCTTCCTGGGCCGCGGTACCGACGCACAACCGCTGAGCGTGCTGGACAACTGCCGAATCACTTCCGGCACAGTGCTTTCCCGCGACGCGGACCGCGTTGAGGTGTTGTGCCGCAGCCTGACCTGGGACGGTCAGGCGCTGGCGCTGTCGACACCGGCGGCGCGCGTGCTCGACGTGTGGGTTGACGGCTACAGCGCGGTGCCCGACGTGGCCGCCGGCGATGTGGTGGCGATGCACTGGGGCCGGTTGTGCGGCCGCCTGTCGCCGGTGCAGCTGTGCGCGCTGACCGACAGCACGAACCGGCAGCTGCTGGTGACCGGCCATCGACTGGCGCACGTCTGACTTCGCCACCAGACTGGCCCCGTGCCCGGTTCTCTGCGCGACGTGCTGCCCGCCGCGGCCACCCTGCTCGGGGTCCCGGGCGGCTCGCACCCACCGGACGAACTGACGGTGGCGGAGTCGGTGGACGCGGACCGGATCGACCGGGTGCTCGTCGTGCTGGTGGATGGATTGGGCTGGGACCTGCTCCCCCAGCTGGCCGGCAGCGCCCCACTGCTGGCCTCCGTGCTGGCCGGTGGCACCGGCCGACTGACCCGGCTGGACTGCACGTTCCCGTCGACCACGCCGACCAGCCTGGTGTCGCTTGGCACCGGCGCGCAGCCGGGCGAGCACGGGATCCTGGGCTTCACGCTCCGGGTGCCGGGCACCGATCGGGTGCTCAACCACGTCCGCTGGCGTGACGACCCGCCGCCCGCCACGTGGCAGCCGGTGCCGACGTGGTTCGAGCGGCTCCAGGCGGCGGGCGTGAGCGCCCGAGCGGTGTTGCCCGCGGTGTTCGTCGGCAGCGGGCTGACCGACGCCGCCTACCGCGGCGCCGAGCTGCACCCGGCGGATCCGGCCAACGACTACGCGCGGCTGGTGGCCGACGTGCTGAGCGCGGGGCCCGGGCTGGTCTACGGCTACACCGCCGAGCTCGACACCGCCGCCCACGTCTTCGGGATCGGTTCGCAGCAGTGGCATGACGCGGCGACCAACGTCGATGCGCTGCTGACCCGCCTGCTCGAGGCGCTGCCGCCGACCGCGGCGATGCTGGTCACCGCCGACCACGGCGGCATCAACGTCCCACAGCGGGCGCGGATCGACCTCGACTCCGACCCCAGGCTGAGCGAGGGAATCGAGGTGGTGGCCGGCGAACCGCGGGTGCGGTATCTGCACACCGTGCCGGGGGCGGCCGGCGACGTGCGGGCGGCGTGGGGCGAGCTGCTGGACGGCAGCGCCACCGTGTACGGCCGCGAGCAGGCGGTGGCCACCGGCATGTTCGGGACGGTCGCCCCGCACCACCTGGAACGTCTCGGCGACGTGGTCGTCGTCTGCTCCGGTGAGGCTGCGGTACTGGCCAGCGCGCACGAGCCCCCGGAAACGTCTCGCCTGGTCGGCTTTCACGGCGGAGCCACCGCGGCGGAGATGGCCATCCCGCTCATCGTTTTCGGGCCGTAACTGCGCAAACACACACCGGACTCGGATCGAGTTCACAGCTCGTTTAGACCGTTCGCCGATTTTTGCGCGCTACATTCGGTGCACTGTGGTTTCCCGGGGCGTTGGCGAGACTCGGCGATGGCAGGCGGCCATCGCGGTTGCCGCAGCGCTGGCGGCCTTCACCGCCCTGATCGCGGGTTCGGCGCTGCGACCCGCCTTCTCCGCGGCGGCACCGCCGGAGCCTGCCGCGTGGTCCGCAGGACTCGGCGCGGCCGCGGGACTGACGCACGGTCGTCTGCCCGCCCTCGGCCAGCCCGCCGTGGCGGCGTCGCGCGTCGGCGCGCCGGCGAACAAGACCAACCGCAAGCCGTTCCACAGCGCGTGGACGACGAAGGAGCGGCCCCTGACCTGGAACCGCGTGTCGGCACAATCGGTGCTGGCGCCGGTGCCGTTGTCGTTCACCCCGATAGGGTTTGCGCCCGCCGGCGCCCGATCCCGCGCGCCGGCGGTCACTTTGTCCGACCGAGATATCTTGACCCAGATCTGCGTCGCCCGTAGCTGATCGTGGCGCCCGGGCCGAGCGTGCCTCGCCCACCGGCTTGTAACCCCGGCGTCTATCTCGTGAAGGAACACCCTCATGTTTTCGGGCACAACTCACACCGCCACTCTCGGGCGGAGGCTGTAATGGATTTCGCGACGCTACCTCCGGAGATCAACTCCGGGCTGATGTACTCGGGGCCCGGCACGGGCTCGATGATGCGGGCCGCGGCGGCATGGGACGCGCTGGCGGCGCGGCTCTTTACCGCGGCGGCCGACTATCGGGCGGTGACCGCGAAGCTGGCTGCGGCCGACGCGGGCTTGGCCCCGGCGGCGCTCACCGCAGCCGCACGCTACGTCGACTGGCTCGAGACGGTCGCGGCCCGCGGTGAGCACGCGGCCACCCAGCTTGCGGCGGCGGCGGGCGCGCATCAGACGGCCTTCACGGCGACCGTGTCACCGCAGGCGATCGCCGGCAACCGCGCCCGACGACTCGCGCTGGCCTCGACGAATTGTCTGGGCCACCACAGCACCGTGATCGCGGACGCCGACGCCGAGTACGACGCGATGTGGGCGCAGAACACCGGCGCGATGTACGCCTACGCGCGGGCCGCGGCCGCTGCCACGGCGATGGCTCTCTTTCCCGAACCACCCGGCAATCCTGCTGTGGCCGAACGTAGTTGGGTCCTACAATCGGCACCGGACGTCATATCGGCCGGCGGCAAGGTGATGTCGGTGATACCCGACGCTTTAGCAAGGCTGTCATCGTCACCACTGCAGACGATCGATGCGTCCCTGTCCCCGGTCACCGCGCCGCTGTCGAAGCTGAACTCGGTGACCGCACCGTCGGATTTCGCGATCGCCCACCTGAATTCGGTGAACAAGACGGCGGCCCTGCAATCGCTCTTCCCGAAGCCGGCCGCCACCAATGGCGTCGAGGCGGCCTTGCGCCGAGCGGCGCCGGTCGGTGCGCTGTCGGTGCCGCCCGCCTGGGCGGCCGCGGCGCCCCTGCTGCAGCGCTCGATCGGGGATCGGACCGGCGAACCCATCCGCCTGGTCGCGATCAGCGAGCCGCCCGGTCCGCATGCGGCCAATGAGCTGGGTTAAAGCGGGGTGACGTAGGCCGCGCTGATGCCGCCGTCGACCATGAACGTCGAGGCGGTGATGAACGACGCGTCGTCGCTGGCCAAAAACGCTACCGCCGAGGCGATTTCGTTGGGATCGGCGAACCGGCCGACCGGGACGTGCACCAGCCGGCGCGCGGCGCGTTCCGGGTCCTTGGCGAAAAGCTCTTGCAGCAGAGGGGTGTTGACCGGCCCCGGGCACAAGGCGTTGACGCGGATGCCTTGCCGGGCGAACTGCACACCCAGCTCGCGCGACATGGCCAGCACCCCGCCCTTGGATGCGGTGTAGGAGATCTGCGACGTCGCCGACCCCAGGACCGCGACGAACGACGCGGTGTTGATGATCGATCCCTGGCGGGCGGGCACCATGTGGCGCAGCGCCGCCCGGCAGCACAGGTACACCGATTTCAGGTTGACGTCCTGAACGCGTTGCCACGCCGGCAGTTCGGTGTTCTCGATCAGGTCGTCGTCGGGCGGGGAGATGCCGGCGTTGTTGAACGCGATGTCGATGCGCCCGTGCGCGCGCGCCGCGGTATCGAACAGCGCGTCGACCGCGCCCTCGTCGGACACGTCGGTGGCCACGAACAAGCCGGACAGTTCCTCGGCCGCCGCGCCACCGGCGTCGGCGTCGATGTCGCCCACCACGATGGTGGCGCCCTCGGCGCGCATCCGCCGCGCCGCGGCCAGCCCGATGCCGCCGCCGGCGCCGGTGACGACGGCCACCCGGCCCGCCAGTCGTTGGGTGAGATCGACCGCCACCGCCTAGCCCTCCTTGATCGCGATGAACACGTTCTTGGTCTCGGTGAAGTGCAGCGGCGCGTCCGGGCCCAGCTCACGGCCCAGTCCAGACTGCTTGAACCCGCCGAACGGGGTGCTGTAGCGCACCGACGAGTGCGAATTCACCGACAGGTTCCCGGCTTCCACCGCCCGCGAGACGCGCAGCGCGCGGGACAGG
>NZ_LZLL01000203.1:0-563 GCF_001669335.1 Mycobacterium sp. 1245852.3
GATTTCGCCGACAGCACCGCCACCGGCGAGGCCATCTTCACCGCGCTGCACGCGATCAGCGCCACCGCGGTCGCCGGCGGCGGACCGTCGCCGCCGCCCATCACCGAGCCGACCGTCGCGATCGCCTGTAGCGCGGTGAAGATGGCCTCGCCGGTGGCGGTGCTGTCGGCGAAATCCAGCTTCTTCAGCGCGTCGATGGTGGCCTGGTGTTGCGGGGTCGGCGGGACCAGCAGGTAGGGCGTGCCGGCGAACCCGACCAGGCCGAGGTTGATGCCGGGGGTGAGCTGGCCGGCGAACTGGGAGGCGGCCTGTTCGGCGGCCTTGAGCCGGTTGGGTTCGACGTCGGTCGCCCGCATGGACTGCGACATGTCGATCGCCAGCATGATGACGGCGCGATTGCGCGGGATGCGCATGTCGTGGGTGGGGGTGGCCAGCGCGATGGTCAACAGCGCCAGGCTCAGCAGCGACACGGCGATCGGCAGGTGCCGCCACGGCGACTGCGGCACCGGGGTGTCGGTGTAGCGGTGCAGCCGTTGGCGGCGCCGGGCCGCGACGTAAACGTA
>NZ_LZLL01000204.1:0-32001 GCF_001669335.1 Mycobacterium sp. 1245852.3
GGTTGGGGATACGGCTGGTTCGGGTAGGCGGGGCCGCCCGGCGGCGCATACGGGTACGGGCCGCCCGGCGGGTAGGCGTAGGGACCGCCCTGCGGATAGGGCCCGGGGCCGCCCTGCGGGTAAGGGCCGGGACCACCCTGCGGGTAGGGCCCGGGACCGCCCGCCGGCGGCTGCGCGCCCCAATTCGGGTCCTGCCCATATGGATTGCTTCCGTAGGGCCCCTGGCCGTAGGGACCACCGGGAGGAGCCGTCATGGAAAACCACCCTTACTCTCGTCGACCACCGCCGTCATCGGATGACGGGGTGGTTCAGTCTTCGGGCTTGACCTTGGCCATCGCCAGCACGTCGAGCCGCCGGTCGAGTTCTTCTTCGGACAGCTTCTCGCCGATCAAGCCCCGATCGATCACCGTCTGGCGAATCGTCTTGCGCTCCTTGAGTGCCTGCTTCGCCACCGCGGCGGCCTCCTCGTATCCGATCGCCGAGTTCAGCGGCGTCACGATCGACGGCGACGACTCGGCCAGCTCGCGCAGGTGCTCCACGTTGGCCGCCAGGCCGACGATGCAACGCTCGGCGAACAGCTTCGACACGTTGGTCAGCAGCTTGAAGGACTCCAGGATGTTGCGGGCCATCATCGGGATATAGACGTTGAGCTCGAAGGCACCGGACAAGCCGCCGACGGCCACCGCGGCGTCGTTCCCGATCACCTGCGCGGCAACCTGGGTAACCGCTTCCGGCAGAACGGGATTGACCTTGCCCGGCATGATCGAACTGCCCGGCTGCAGGTCGGGCAGCGCAATCTCGGCCAGGCCGGTCAGCGGGCCCGACCCCATCCAGCGGACGTCGTTGGCGATTTTGGTCAGTGACACCGCGATGGTGCGCAGCGCGCCGGACGCCTCGACCAGCCCGTCACGCGCCGCCTGGGCCTCGAACGAGTTGGCGGCCGTGCGCAATTCGCTCAGGCCGGTGGAGGCGACCAGCGTCTCGACCACCTTGGCGCCGAAGCCGTCGGGGGCGTTCAGGCCGGTACCGACCGCGGTGCCGCCGATGGCCAGCTCACCGAGCCGGGGCAGCGTCGCGCGCACCCGCTCGATGCCCGCCTCGATCTGGCGGGCGTAGCCGCTGAATTCCTGGCCGAGCGTCACCGGGACGGCGTCCATCAGGTGGGTGCGGCCGGACTTGACCACGGTGTGCCACTCGCGGGCCTTGCCGGCCAGCGCGTCATGCAGCACCTCGAGCGCCGGAATCAGATGGCGCACAGCGGCTTCGGTGGCCGCGATGTGGGTGGCGGTGGGGAATGTGTCGTTCGACGACTGCGACATGTTGACGTCGTCGTTGGGGTGCACCGTCACACCGTTGGCGGCGGCGATGCTGGCGATCACCTCGTTGGTGTTCATGTTGGAGCTGGTGCCCGAACCGGTCTGGAACACGTCGATGGGGAACTGGTCGTCGTGCTGCCCGTCGGCGATTTCGCCGGCCGCGGCGATGATCGCGTCGGCCTTCTCCGGCGCCAGCAGCCCCAGGTCCTTGTTGACCTGCGCGCACGCGCCCTTCAGCAAGCCCAGCGCGCGGATCTGGGTGCGCTCCAGGCCGCGGCCCGAGATCGGAAAGTTCTCGACGGCGCGCTGAGTTTGCGCACGCCACAACGCTTTTGCGGGTACGCGGACCTCGCCCATGGTGTCGTGCTCGATGCGGTACTCGGTGTCATCAGAGTCGTTCAAGGCCATAGATGGGTCTTCCTCGTTGTTCGATCGGCGGTCAGGGCAGGGGATAGGCGGCGGAGCTATCGCCGGTGAAGTCGATGGCGGAGTACTCGTTGAGCTTCGAAAGCCGGTGGTAGGCCTCGATCATCCGGACGGTGCCCGACTTCGACCGCATGACGATCGACTGGGTGGTGCACCCGCCGGGGTAGTACTGGACGCCCTTGAGCAGGTCACCGCTGGTGACCCCGGTGGCGCAGAAGAACACGTTCTCACCGGACACCAGGTCCTCGGTCGTCAGCACCTGGTCGAGGTCGTAGCCGGCGTCGATGGCCTTCTGGCGTTCCTCGTCGTCGGTGGGAGCCAGCTGCGCCTGGATCGCGCCGCCCATGCACCGGATGGCGGCGGCGGCGATGATGCCTTCCGGCGTGCCGCCGATCCCGGCCAGCATGTCGGTGCCCGAATGGGGCCGGCAGGCCGAGATCGCGCCGGCCACGTCACCGTCGGTGATCAGCCGGATGCGGGCTCCGGTCGCCCGGACCTCGTGGATCAGCTGGGCGTGCCGCGGCCGGTCCAGGATGCACACGGTCATGTCGCGCACCGACAGCGCCTTGACCTTGGCGACGGCCTTGATGTTCTCGGCGATCGGCGCGGTGATGTCGAGCACGTGCGCGGCCTCGGGCCCGACGGCGATCTTGTTCATGTAGAACACCGCCGACGGGTCGAACATCGCGCCGCGGTCGGCCACCGCCAACACGGAGATGGCGTTGGGCATGCCCTTACTCATCAGGGTGGTGCCGTCGATCGGGTCGACGGCGAAGTCGCACTCCGCGCCGTCGCCGTTGCCGACCTCCTCGCCGTTGTAGAGCATCGGCGCGTGGTCCTTTTCGCCCTCGCCGATGACGACGACGCCGCGCATCGACACGGTGTTGACCAGCTCACGCATCGCGTCGACGGCCGCCCCGTCACCGCCCTCTTTGTCGCCGCGGCCGACCCAGCGACCTGCGGCCATGGCCCCGGCCTCGGTGACGCGTACCAGTTCCAGAGCCAGGTTGCGGTCTGGGGCCTCACCGCGCGGTCTGCCCTGCGCGGGGGCCCCGCCGGCGGCGGCGGTCGAGTGGTCGCCCTCAACTGTCATGGTTGCCGATTGTCCCAGAAGCGGATCGGTCCGCTGGAACTGGGATACTTGGGGGATGACGGAGGAGCCGCCGCTGAATTCCCAGCGTGATGGGAGCGCCTCCGGCGCGCCGTCTCCGCCAGCGGGCCCCGCGCCCAGGCCGGCCAAACCCCGGCTGTTGCAGGACGGCCGGGACATGTTCTGGTCCCTGATACCGCTGGTCATCGGGTGCATCGTGCTGGCCGGCATGCTCGGTATGTGCTCGGTCCAGTTCGGCCACCACCAGGGCCCCGTCCCGTCGTACGACGCCGGTGCGGCCCTGCGCGCGGACGCCTCCGCGCTCGGCTTTCCCATCCGCCAGCCGCAGCTGCCCACCGGCTGGCAGGCCAACTCCGGCCACCGCGGCGGCATCCCGGGCGGCCGGACCGACCCCGCGAGCGGTCAACGGCTGAACGCGCCTGTTTCGGAGGTCGGGTACATCACCCCGACCGGGCTATACCTGAGCCTGACCCAGAGCAATGCCGACGAGGACAAGCTGGTCAATTCGATTCACCAGTCGGCCTACCCGACGGGGACCGTGGACGTCGGCGGCACCGGTTGGGTGGTCTACCAGGGCGCCGGTCAGAACGGCGCAGACGCCGAGCCGATATGGACGACCCGGCTCAGCGGCCCGGGCGGCGCCACCCAAATTGCGATAACCGGCGCCGGAAACACCGATCAGTTCCGTACGCTGGCGTCGGCGACGCAATCGCAACCGCCTTTGCCAAGCCGCTAATCCGCCAGCGCAAGCAGAGGGATCGCATCAACGTGACTGCACCAGAGGCTGATCTGTCCGGATGGTCGGCGGCACCGTTTAGCGCCGGCGGATACACCCATGACGTCTATCGCAAGGGCACCGGCCCCGGGGTGGTGTTGATTCCGGAAATCCCCGGGATCCATCCCGGAGTGCTCGCCCTGGGTAATCACCTGGTGGACAACGGGTTCACCGTCGCGATGCCGTCGTTGTTCGGCCAGCCGGGCAAGGCCAAAACGCCAGGTTACCTCCTTGGCGCCATCGGACGTGCTTGTGTGGCAAGGGAATTCGCGGCGCTCGCGCTGAACAAGCAGCGACCGGTGGCGTCGTTCCTGCGTGCGCTGGCTCGTGACCTCAACGCATCGACGCCGGGCAAGGGCGTCGGGGTGATCGGCCAGTGCTTCACCGGCGGCTTCGCGCTGGCCGCCGCGGTCGACGACAGCGTGCTGGCGCCGGTGCTGTCGCAGCCGTCGGTCCCGTTCCCGCTCGGAGCGGCGCGGCGCCGCGACCCCGGCTTGAGCGAATCCGAGCTGGCCACCGTAGCCGACCGGTGCGCCAACGACGGCCTGTGCGCCATGGGATTGCGGTTCAGCGAGGACAAGATGGCGCCCGGTGAGCGGTTCGCGACGCTCAAGCAGCGCCTCGGCGACGCCTTCGAGGTGATCGACATCGATTCGGGCCCCACCAATCAGCACGGCTTCGGCAAGATGGCGCACTCGGTGCTCACCGATGAAGTCCGCGAGCTCGACGGCCACCCCGCCTACGAGGCCCGTAAGCGAGTTGTCGAGTTCCTCACGCAACGCCTTTTCTAGGTTCATTCAGGAGATTTCGCACGCGCATGGCTAACGACGACCTGGTGGTCGAAACCGGCTACGGCCCGGTCCGGGGCATCGAAGAAAACGGCGTCAAGGCGTGGAAGGGCGTTCGGTACGCGGCGGCGCCGGTGGGCGACTTGCGTTTCCGCGCGCCGCAGCCGCCCGCGCGCAGTACCGAGGTCGCGGACGCCACCGCGTTCGGGCCGGCCTGCCCGCAACCGGTGTTTCCCAACATGCCACTGGATCTGGGCGCCCCGCAGGGCGAGGACTGCTTGCGGCTCAACGTCTGGGCATCGTCTGACACCCAGCCAGGTGACGGCAAACCGGTGATGGTCTGGCTGCACGGCGGCGCCTACGTCCTGGGGTCGAGCAGCCAGACGCTGTACGACGGCCGCAGGCTGGTCAGCCACGGCGACGTCGTCGTGGTGACCGTGAACTACCGGGTCGGGGTGCTCGGCTTTCTCGACCTGTCGTCGTTCGATTCCGGTGGGCGCCATTTCGAGTCGAACGTCGGGCTGCGCGACGCGCTGGCGGCGCTGGAATGGGTGCGAAACAACATTGCCGCCTTCGGCGGTGATCCGCGGCGGGTCACGCTGTTCGGCGAGTCCGCCGGGGCCGGGATGGTCACCACGCTGCTGGCCAGCCCGGCGGCCGAGGGTCTGTTCGCCCGGGCGATCGCGCAAAGCTCGCCGGCCACTTCGGTGTACGACCGCGAACGAGCCGGCCGGGTGGCCCGGGCGTTCCTCGACCGGCTGGGACTCGCCCCGGCGGAATCCCGCCGGCTGATCGACATCCCGATCGCGGCCATCCTGACCGCGACGCAACAGGTGTTCGACGAAGTGCCGGTGCGCAACCCGGGAACGCTGGCGTTCGTCCCGATCGTCGACGGCGAGGTGGTCAGCGACTATCCGGTCAAGCTGGCGCAGGAGGGCCGCTCACATCCGGTCCCGTTGATCATCGGCACCAACAAGCACGAGGCGGCGCTCTTCCGGTTGATGCGCTCACCGCTGATGCCCATCACGCCGAGCGCGATCACGTCGATGTTCAACCAGATCGCCGCCGAACAACCCGATCTGCAGTTGCCCACCGAGCAGGAGATCGGTTCGGCATATTCGCGAATGCGGCGCAGGGCAAGGAGTTTGAGCATCGCGACTGACGTCGGTTTCCGGATGCCGTCGGTGTGGCTCGCCGAGGGGCACGCCCGCGTGGCACCGGTGTATCTATACCGGTTCGATTACGCCACCCCGTTGTTGAAGCTGCTGATGGTCGGCGCCGCTCATGCTACCGAATTGCCGTTCGTGTGGGGCAATCTCGGCGCGCCCAAGGATCCCACGCTGAAGCTGGGCGGCACCAGGGCCGCCAAGGCGGTGTCCAAGCGGGTGCGGACCCGCTGGATCAACTTCGCCGCGCACGCCACGCCCACGGGCCCCGCCGGCGACCCGGAGTGGCCGTCGTATGCCGAGAGTGACCGTGCGTGTCTGATCATCGGCCGCCGCGACGCCGTCGCTTACGACGTGGACGCCGACATCCGCGCGGCCTGGGGTAGCGACATGGTGAGCTTCCGCTAGGCGGATGCCTTGCCCGCCAACGCTTGCCGTTTCATCTGGTCGAACATCTCGACGTAGTACGAAAGGCATTCCGACAGCGCCTGCTCGGTGTTGAACAGGGGCTGGTAACCGAGGTCGCGCGACGCCTTGGCGATCGAAAAGAAGTTGTCCAGATACAGCCGCTCGACGGCGAGCGGCTCGAGCAGCGGCGCCGGTATCCCGAATCGGAAATGCAGCCGCTGCCACCCCGTCATCGCCGCGCGCACGATGGGCCCGTTCACCCGGACCCGCGGCCACTTCTCTCCGCACGCCTCGACCACCGGCCTGGCGAACTCGAACATGTTGATGGGCTCGGCGTCGTTGATGAAGTACGCCTGGCCGGACGCGGTGCCGCCGGGCGTCAGGTGTTCGGCGGCCAGGATGAAACCGTGAATCAGGTTGTGCACATAGGAGTTGTCCAACCGGGCCGATTTGCGTCCGATCAGCACCTTGACGTGGCCGGCGATCACGCTTTCGAACAGCTTGCGGAACATCGTCTGGTCGCCCCGGCCCCAGATGCCGCTGGGGCGAATCGCACAGGTCAACAGTCCTTCAACACCGTTCTGCCCCAAGACGAATCGCTCGGCGATCACCTTGGTCTCGGTGTAGAGGTCATTGAACCGGTGGGTGTAGGGCAGCGTCTCGTCGCCGCCTGCGATGTTCTGACCGCCCATGACGACGCTGTTGGACGAGGTGTAGACGAAGCGCTGCACCCCGGCGGCCTGCCCGGCGCGGACCAGGTTCTCGGTGCCGCCGACGTTGACCCCGAAGCTGCGCTGCCGGTACTCGTCGGTCACCGATGCACCGCCCATCAGGTCGATGATCGCCGCGGTGTGGAAGACGGTGTCGATGCCGTCGACCGCCTGGGCGCACACGGCCGTGTCGGTGATGTCACCCTGCAGTACCTCCAGCTGCGGATGCGCCGGCAGCGGCGAGGGCGCACGGTCGAAGGAACGCACGAAATGCCCGCGGTCGAGCAAGGTGGACACCAGGTTGGCGCCGACGAATCCGGAGCCCCCGGTGACCAGGACACGGCCGAGTTCGGCCGTCAGCGATGGATCACCCATGGCCCAAAGCATAACTGAAACGTGTTCCAGTTCGTAAAAGGGTTTTCATCCACGCCCCCCGATGTCGCCGGATTCAGGCATCCTCAGGCTCGCCCGCCGCGAGCGCATCCTCGATCCTCTTGCGGGCGCCAGCTAAGTGCTCCTCGCACCGTTTAGCCAGTTGCTCGCCCCTTTCCCAGAGCTTCAGCGATTCATCTAGGTCCAGGCCGCCCTGCTCGAGCACCCGCACGACTTCGATCAGTTCGTCCCGGCAGGCTTCATAGGCCAGGTGACTAATAGGTGTAATGGATTTGCTCTCCTGAGGGACGGCGGCGTCGTCCCCGCCGTCGTTTCTACGCGCCATCGGAGGGTCCTTCGCTCACTGCGGCCACGGCGCCGTCGGCCACCCGCACCCGCAGTCGGGTGCCCGCCGGCGCGTCGTCGACCGACCGGAGCACCTGGTTCGTCGGCCCGATGGCCTGCACCACGGCGTAACCGCGGGCCAGTGTGGCCGCCGGCCCCAACGTGGCCAGCCGCGCGCGCAGGTGGCCGACCCGCTCGGTCTCGGTGGCGGCCAGGCGGGTGATGTCGCGGCGCATCGCCGACCGGGCGCGGTGCACCTCCTCGGCGCGCGCCGTCAGCGCCGCCAGCGGCTCGGCCAGCACCGGGCGGCTGCGGATCTGGGCCAGGGCCCGTTGCTCGCGGGTCACCCAGTTGCGCAATGCCTGCGCGCTGCGCCGGCGCAGGTCGTCGAGCAGCCGCAGCTCGGCGGCGGTGTCGGGGACCACCTTCTTCGCGGCGTCGGTGGGGGTGGCCGCGCGCAGATCCGCGACCAGATCGCACAGCGGGTTGTCGGGTTCGTGGCCGACCGCACTGATCACCGGGGTGCGGCAGGCCGCGATGGCGCGGCACAGCGTCTCGTCGGAGAACGGCAACAGGTCCTCGACGCTGCCGCCGCCGCGGGCGAGCACGATGACGTCGACATCGGCGTCGCGGTCGAGTTCGCCCAGCGCCTCGACGATCTGGGCGACCGCGTTGGGTCCCTGCACGGCGGTGTTACGGACCGCGAAGCGCACCCCGGGCCAGCGTGCGGCTGCCACGGTGGTGACGTCGCGTTCGGCGGCGCTGGCCCGCCCGGTGATCAGTCCAATCATGTTGGGCAGGAAGGGGATCGGACGCTTGAGCCGGGGATCGAAGAGGCCTTCGGCATCCAGCAGCCGGCGCAGCCGATCGATGCGGGCCAGCAGCTCACCCACCCCGACGGCGCGAATCTCGGACAGCCGCAACGAGAATGTGCCCCGGCCCGTGTAAAACGATGGCTTGCCGCGCACCACCACCTGCGTGCCCTCGGCCAGCTTCACCGGCGCGTTCAGCACCAGATCGCGCGGGCAGGTCACGGTCAGCGACATGTCGGCGGCCGGGTCACGCAGCACCATGAACACGGTTTTGGAATCCTGGCGCATCGAAATCTGGGCCAGCTGACCCTCGACCCAGACGGTGCCCAGCTTGTCGATCCAGCCCGCGACCCGGATGGCCACCGCGCGCACCGGAAACGGATTCTCGGCGGAGTTCGGTTCGGAGGTAACGGCCGGGGTCACTTCGCGTTCGCGCGGGTGATCCTGTTGGCGAGCAGCGTCTGGAACGGTGCCCGGCCCTTGGTGGCCTGCTCGTAGGCCAGCAGGGCTTCGAGCTCGTCGATGCTCAGCGACTGCAGGCGCGCCCGCAGCTGCGCCAGCGTCAGCGACGTGTAGTCCAGCTCGGTGACCACTTCCGGTTGCGGAACCGAGGCGCCGGCCGCCGGCTTCTTAGATTGCCGGGCCGGCCGGGTCAGGGCGCTGGCGTCCTCGTGCGCGTCGGCCACCGAGTACAGGGCGAACCGGCCCTCGGCCCTGCGCTCGCCTTCGCCGCCGTCCTGCAATGCGCCGTACGCCCCGTCGGCCGCGTCATCGATGTCCTCGTCGAAGGTCGCCCATTCCGGCTTCTCGTCCTTGGGCGGGAAGATCGATTCGAGGGTGCTGTCGCCCTTGATAGCCAGCTCGGCAAGGTTCTGTTGGAAGCGCATCACGATGTGCGCTGCCTGGCTGGCCAGTGTCATCGGGTACATCAGGATGGTTTTCGGCAGCCTGATGGTCTCTTCGACCGCGACTGTTGCCGCGCCGACCAGCAGCCGAACTCCATACGGTGCAGTGCCCATGGGTCCAAGATTGCCCTAAGCGGCGGCTAACTCCAAGCCCAGCGGCGCGAGCTGGCAAGCCCGTGTCCGCGGTAAGTACCCTGGACGTCATGCCGCCGACTATCGACATGGGGATTCCCGGCCTTGTGGGAGGACCAGCGCGTTCGGTAGCCGGCGACCCAGTCCGCAAGCGTGTGCTCCTGGCCGAACCGCGTGGTTACTGCGCGGGCGTCGACCGGGCCGTGGAGACCGTGGAACGCGCACTGGAAAAGCACGGGCCGCCGGTCTACGTGCGTCATGAGATCGTGCACAACCGCCACGTGGTCACCACCCTGGAAAAGGCCGGCGCGGTGTTCGTCGAGGAGACCGACGAGGTTCCCGAGGGGGCCATCGTGGTGTTTTCCGCGCACGGCGTCGCGCCCACGGTGCACGCCGCGGCCGCCGACCGGAACCTGCACACCATCGACGCCACCTGCCCGCTGGTGACCAAGGTGCACAACGAGGCCAGGCGTTTCGCGCGCAACGACTACGACATCCTGCTCATCGGCCACGAGGGCCACGAGGAGGTCATCGGGACCGCGGGGGAGGCGCCCGACCACGTGCAGCTGGTCGACGGGGTCGCCGCCGTCGACAACGTGACCGTGCGTGACGAGAACAAGGTGGTGTGGCTCTCACAGACCACGCTGTCGGTCGACGAGACCATGGAAATCGTCGAGCGGCTGCGGCAACGATTCCCCAAGCTGCAGGATCCGCCCAGCGACGACATCTGCTACGCGACCCAGAACCGCCAGGTGGCGGTCAAGGCGATGGCACCCGAGTGCGAGCTGGTGATCGTCGTCGGGTCCCGCAACTCCTCGAACTCGGTGCGGCTGGTCGAGGTCGCCTTGGGTGGCGGGGCCGCGGCCGCGCACCTGGTGGACTGGGCCGACGACATCGACCCGTCCTGGCTCGACGGCGTCACCACGGTGGGCGTCACCTCCGGGGCGTCGGTTCCCGAGGTCCTGGTCGAGGGCGTGCTAACGCGGCTGGCCGAGTGCGGCTTCGACGTGGTGCAGCCGGTCACGACCGCGCAGGAGACCCTGGTGTTCGCGTTGCCGCGGGAGATCCGGTCAGTTCGCTGAGCTTGCGACCTGCGCTAGACGTCGTATTCCCAGGATTCCGCCGGCGACCGGCCGGGCGTCCGCGTGCGGCTGCGCCGCTCGGTGTGCGGCTCGCGGGGCGGTTCCTGCGAACCGGCGCCCCGGTAGCGGACCTGGGAGATGGGGTGATGGGTTCCGTTCGAGCCGGTTGACGGCGGACGCCGGCGCCTCGGTTCATACGGCGGCGCGTACGGTTCGCGGCTTTCGTACCGGCCCCCGGAAGTCGGGCCGCTCGGCGGCTCATACCTGTCCCCGTAGGACTCAAAGCCGTCGAAACGGCTGCTCCGCGGGGTGGGCCGGTCGTAGGGGCTGCGGCGGGGGCGCGGTTCGCGACGCGGTTCCCGGGCCGATTGGCCACGCGGATCGGCGTCGGCGTCCGGCCTGGGCCGGCGGGACCGTCGGGGCGGCTCGGCGGCGTCATAATCGCGGGCCGACGCGGCGGTGCGGCGGGTGCTGCGCCGGGGACGTTCGGGCCGCTCGGCCGGTTCGGACCCGTCGCCCAACGGCTCGCGGGAATGCCGGGAACGGCTACGGGCCGAGCGGGTCGTGGAGCGGGTGCTGCGCGTCGTGCGGCGCGTCCTCGACGACGAGCTCGACCTGCGGGCGCGGCGGGCATCGGTGGTTTCGTCGGTGTCGTCGTCGTCGGTATCCGACTGCAGCACCGACTGCGCCTTGGCGACGATGCCATTGAAGAACGACTTGACGGCCACACCGGCGGCGTCCGGAGCGTCTTCAGAGGCGCGCGCCGATGTCCTTGTCTTGTAGGCGTTTCCGAAATACCAGCGGGCCAGTCCGATCGCCAGCACGCCGCCGGCGGTGCCCAGCATCAGCGGGAAGCGCTCGATCAGCGGATAGCCACAGTTGATCAGCAGGTCTTTGAGGCGGCCGACCTTGGCATCGTGGAACAGCCAGTAGGCGCCCGGCACCGCGCCGAACAGGATCAGGGGCGGCTGGATGATCGTGGTGAAGATGCCGTCCTGGCGTACCGCCAGCACCGCCGCCACGCAGCCGGCTATATAGAAGCCCGCGAAGACGTGGGTCAGCTCCTTGTGACCAGCGTCGATTCCGTAGCCGATGGCGGTCGCGGTGACGGCGATAAGCAGGGCTGCGTACCAGGGGACACCTGGGATGTTTGGAAGGATCGAACGGTGACCATCCGCCACCGTCGAACTTGCCCGCTGTGCTGACACATGTAGACCGTACCGGGAATGGGCCGAAAGGCCCGTAAATACCTCGTTGCGATCCTGCGCGCGCCATGCCGGCGTGCAGTATCGGCGGTGATCAACGGTCCCCGGCGCCCGTGGTCGCCATGACCCCTAGACTTGGTTCCCCGTGAGCCTGAGCCTGGGAATAGTGGGGTTGCCCAACGTCGGCAAGTCGACCTTGTTCAACGCGCTGACCCGGAACAACGTGGTGGCGGCCAACTATCCGTTCGCGACGATCGAGCCCAACGAGGGCGTCGTCCCGCTGCCCGATCCCCGGCTGGACAAGCTGGCCGAGATGTTCGGCTCCGAGAAGATCGTTCCGGCGCCGGTCACGTTCGTCGACATCGCCGGAATCGTGAAGGGCGCCTCCGAGGGCGCCGGCCTGGGCAACAAGTTCCTGGCCAACATCCGCGAGTGTGACGCGATCTGCCAGGTGGTGCGGGTGTTCGCCGACGACGACGTGGTGCACGTGGACGGCAAGGTCGACCCGCGCGCCGACATCGAGGTGATCGAGACCGAGCTGATCCTCGCCGACATGCAGACCCTGGAGAAGGCCGTGCCGCGGCTGGAGAAGGAAGCCCGCAACAACAAGGAGCGCAAGCCGGTGCACGAGGCCGCCGTCGCCGCGGAGGCGGTGCTGGACTCGGGCAAGACGCTGTTTGCGGCCGGCGTCGACGCCGCACCGCTGCGCGAGCTGAACCTGATGACCACCAAGCCGTTTCTGTACGTGTTCAACGCCGACGAGTCAGTGCTGACCGACGATGCCCGCAAGGCCGAGCTGTCCGCGATGGTCGCCCCCGCGGACGCGGTGTTCCTCGACGCGAAGATCGAGGCCGAACTCCAAGAGCTCGACGACGAGTCGGCCGCCGAGCTGCTGGAGTCGATCGGGCAAACCGAGCGGGGACTGGATGCCTTGGCGCGGGCTGGTTTTCACACCCTCAAGCTGCAGACCTACCTGACGGCGGGTCCAAAAGAGGCGCGCGCGTGGGTGATTCATCAGGGCGACACCGCACCGAAGGCCGCCGGGGTGATCCACACCGATTTCGAAAAGGGCTTCATCAAAGCCGAGATCGTCTCCTACGACGACCTCATCGCCGCTGGCTCGATGGCGGCGGCCAAAGCGGCGGGCAAGGTCCGCATGGAGGGCAAGGACTACGTGATGGCCGACGGCGACGTGGTCGAGTTCCGGTTCAACGTCTAGGGGCTGCCTCGCACGCCGTCGGCAACGCGATTTGCGCGCGTACACACCCATTCGACTACGCGGAGAACATCTTTCACCGTATGGGTTTGCCGACCCGAACTAGGATCATGGAATTGCACCGGGAAGGGCCGGCGTTGGCGTCCCGGGTAGGTGCGGAGCGATGGGTTGAGCCTCACACGCGTCGAAGTGGCCGAGTGCTCGGTGGAACAAAGTCGTCAGCATCAGGTAGCCAACCCGGTGAAGACGGCGTCTAGTAGCGCGTCGATGTAGGCCTCCGACAGGTCGCTGTGCTCGTAGGGAACAAGCAGGCGGTGATAAACGGGCCCATAAAGCAGATCGAGGACGACGTCGGGATCGAGCCCCTCTCGAAGCTCCGAGGAGTCGATCCCGCGCCGGACGACGGATCGGGCGCGTGCTCGCCGGGGCTCGACCCAGCGTGTGGTCATCGCGTTGCGCAATTCGTCATCGATCTGGGCCCGTCCGATCAAGATGCGCAATATATGGCCGTGCGGAGTCCGGTACAGGCGGACCAGGGATCTCAGTGATGCCGCCAAGCTTTCGCGGGCGGTGCCACGTTCGACGATCGGAGCGGCCCGATCCACTTCGGCGAGGAACGCATCCATCACCACCGTGGAGATGTTCGGCCACCTCCGGTAGATCGTCGTTTTGGCGACCCCCGTTCTTTGAGCCAGCCGTTCCACGGTGAGCGCATCGAATCCCATTTCGGTGCCGAGCTCCAACGCGGCCCGCAGAATCATCGCCGTCGTCTTCTCGCTCCTCGTCGGCCCTCCGCTTCGCTGCCCATCCGATTCCGTTGCCGACATCACGGGCTCCTCTTCATCCAAGGCGTCTTCATTTAGGGCGTCTTCATCCAAGGCGTCTTCATTTAGGGCGTCTTCATCCAGGGCATCGCTGGGTACGACCATATCTCCATTTGACACCAATCGCTACGCTACGTAGCGTTGTTTGAGCGACGATTCTTATAACCACGGGAGGGTGCATGAGCGTCGACCACCTCAGCGAAGACCTGCGCGGCAAGGTAGCGATCGTGACCGGCGCGGCCAGCGGCATCGGTCAGGCCATTACTCGACAATTGATCGAATACGGCGTCAATGTGATCGCCGAAGACATCAACCCCGCGATCGAGCACCTGTACTCCGACATCGACACTGTGGTGCCACTCGTCGGCGACGTCGGCCAGGAAAACACGGCGAACGACGCGGTCGAGTTGGCCGGTCGCCGCTTCGGGCAACTCGACATCCTGATCAACAACGCCGGCACCATCATCAACAAGCGGGTCATCGAAACGACCCTGGAAGACTGGAATCACATCCTTGACACGAACGTCACCGGGGCGTTTCTCCACACCCGAGAGGCGATGCGGGCAATGATTCCCCGCCGGAGCGGCGCGATCGTGAACATCGGTTCGTACGCCTGCTTTCAAAGCTTCAAGACGATTTCGGCCTACGCCGCGTCCAAAGGAGCCCTCGCGCAGCTGACTCGCACGTCCGCCCTGGAGGCAATCGATGACGGCATCCGGATCAACGCCCTCGGCGTCGGTGATGTCGTCACCAACATCCTGGGCAATCCAGAAAACCTGGTCGAGCATGGGAAAGGCGCGCCCGTCCAACGCGCCGCGGATCCCGCCGAAATAGCCCATGTCGCAGCCTTTTTAGCCTCCGGCTTGGCGAGTTACGCCGTGGGCGCCGTCTGGATGATCGACGGGGGTATGAGCGTCGCTATCCCAAACTGATCGGGTGCCTCGGTGTCTCCCTTCTGAACGGGCCGCTTCTGGTGACTCGAGCGGTTATCGCAAGCATTCGCGTTATCCCGTCAGTCGCATCAGCGCGATACGCGGACAGTCTGTTCATGGATGACTAAGGTTGGAGCACGATGCGGTGGCGGGGTGTGTGTCACGTCGAGTTCGCGGTGTTGGACTACGACGACTCCATCGCGTTCTATGACGCGTTGTTCGGCTGGCTCGGCTACAACAGCTTCTCGTCGCTCAACATGGAATACGAATCGACGTATTACATGACGCGAAACGTCAACCCGCACAGCTACATCGGCATCCAACCCGCGCGGACCGGGGCGAAGCTGACGCACGACGACCAGGCGGTCGGCATCAATCACATCGCGCTGTGGGCCCGCAACGGGGCAGAGGTCGACCGCTTCCACCGCGAATTCTTGGTCGCGCGCGGCATCCCGGTCACCGACGAACCCAAGGAATACCCGCAGTACTGGCCCGGCTACTACGCGGTCTTCTTCGACGACCCGATCAACGGGATTCATTGGGAGTTGGCGTGGGTGCCGAAAGTGCCTACTCCCCGCCAACTTTGGTCGTTCTACCGCGCCCTCCGCGCGTTCGCCAGGAACCGACCGGATCTGGCGAAGACGGTGCCGGGCGTCGCCTGGCAGGCCAGGAGAACCCTTCCGGGCCGGTGATTCGGCGCGTCGGGTCACGGTCTGGACGGGCGAGAAACGGGCGGCATATGCCGGACGCGCGAGGCCGCCAAACGAAGCTCGCGTCCAGAAAACGAACGTCGGACTGGTTGCGAGTCTTGGGCGTCGTCGTCCGATGACGTACGTTGAGCACAGCGACGGGCTCGAACGGGTTCGTCGGAACTCGTTGAACGCCATCCGGGCCGAGCGGTTCTCCTACGGCACTCTGGCGCCAGACGAGTAACTGTCTTGAGCTACGCGGCGTGCCAGCCATCCACATGGCCCAACGGGGAAGTAAAAACTCGAAAGGCGGGGCTGTGGCTGACCACGCCGATACCTGGCACCTGGCGACGGCTCAACGCGATCGATTGCTCAACGTCCTTGAGTTCGAGTGCATCGTTTCCGGACTACACAGAGCGACCGCCCAGGAAGTGTCTTTTGCCGCGATCGGGTCATGCCTTCGAGCAAGACTGCTGCTAGCGCAACTGGGGAACGAACCGAGGCGAACGCCTGCAGGCCGCCGCCCCGATGCGTCAGCGCCCGCGCTGGGTGGCCAGGCGGATAAGACACCACCAGGCCGGCCAGTCGAACCTCCGCCGCCCGCCAGCGGCGATACCCACCCGTTCGCCGAGGGCCTGGAAGACCGCCTTCGGGCGCGACAGCGCAATACGGTCCGGGCCCAGCTGTTTGCCGCCGATGCCCACAATCGGGCGGCCCGAGTTCACGATCGCGCTATAAGCGCGGGACTAGGTGACGTCGCAGCGCATAGACAAGCAGCCGAGAGCCACCGTGCCGCTCAAGCTGACGCCATCCTGCGGCGCTGGACATATTTGACGGCAGCCACCCGAGATCGCATTAGCGAAACCGGTGCCGAAGGATCGACTGGCACCTGAACTCGTCAGGATGCCCGCCACGGTGATGGCGGTCGGAGGTGTCGGGGGCGGCGCTTAGCATTCCGTGCTCAGACGCCCACCGCGCTCACCTGGAGGCACCGCATGAAATTCATATCGACCCGCATCATCACGGCCGACGTCAGGCGGCTCGTCGATTTCTACCAGCTGGTCACGGGGGTCTCGGCCGTCTGGGGCAACGAGCTTTTCGCCGAGATCCCGACGCCGATCGGCACGCTGGCCATCGGCAGTGACAAGACCGTCCCGCTGTTCGGCGACGGTTCCGCCGAACCCGGGGCCAACTGGAGCGCCATCCTGGAATTCATCGTCGAGGACGTGGACTCCGAATACGCGCGCCTCCGCGAGCACGTCGGCGAGGTGGTGACGGAGCCGACCACGATGCCCTGGGGCAACCGCGCACTGTTGTTTCGGGATCCGGATGGAAACCTGGTCAACCTGTTCACCCCGGTGACGCAGGAGGCGCGTGCCAAGTTCGGAGTATGACCGGCCCGCAGAGCGACCCTTCAAATTGAGCACGCTCAGTGGTTTCATTGACCTATCAATGCTTCCTACGTGGGGCGTAACGAAGGGAATCCGTCATGGCCAGTGTCCCGAGTCGCCAGGCTCGCTTGGCGCATGCGGCCAAGCATGCCGAATTATGGAATGCCGGGAAGAAGGACGCATGGGTAGCGTCTTGGCGCACGATCTGTCCGGGCGAGGTGCGCATGTTCGATCCGGTCGGTACGGCCGAAAAGCACGGCTTCGACGCCGCCACCTCTGACGCGTTCGACATGTTCCAGTCCATCCTCAAGATCAAGATGATCACCGTTCAGGTGAACGGCAACGAGATGGCCTGGGTCTGTGAGAATCGCTTCGGTACTGAGCCCAACGTTCAAATGGCTTACAGCATTGAGACTTTCGCATGGGACGACGACGGAAATCTTCTGATCAAGACCTACTATCCGATGCCTGAGACCGTCGGCTCCGAGAGTGACCCCTACGCCCATCTCCTCGACGGCCGCCAGTAGTCGCCCGTAATTGCTACTTGCCCGGATGCCGGTATCGAGAAAGTGTGAGGGGATGCAGACGGTGAAGCGGACAGCGAGCGTGGTGGTGGGCGGCGCCTTGGCGCTGGGCGTTCTGGGTCTCGCCGGTGGCCCCGTCGCCGCGGCGGCCCCGGCGCCCACCGGCCACTGGTGTCCCGGCGATCCGTGGAACCCCGCCTGGGGAAATGTCTTGGACTGGGACTGGCATCAATGCCACGACTGGCAACGCCCCGGGGGCCCGTCCGCGCCCGCGGGCTGGGGCCCCTGGGGACCGCCTCCGGCGTGGGCCCCGCCGCAGCCACCGCAACCGGCTTGGGCGCCCGGGGCTCAGATGATGTGGAACCCGACCGGTGCCGGCAACTGGGGGATCTGGAACAACGGGATCTGGACGCCCATCTGATCCGACATCTCCCTGTGTGAGGAACTGGCCGCTACGGCGCCTGGCGGTCGAAGCAATGGGCCGCCGCAGCGTTAGGGTGAGCTGTGGCCGCCGAGGATCGTCTCGAGCCGCCCGCGGAGTTGGAACGGCGGGCGCACGCGCTCGACGAGCGCGAAGATTCCGTTGCCCGACGCGAGGCGGAGTTGAAAAGGCGGGAATTTCAGGCCGGTAGACGAGACCGGGTCGCCGACCAGCGTGAGCAGATCGCCGACGACCGCGAGCGGGCGGCCGACGAACGCGAGCAGCGAGCGGACGAACGCGAGGGCTCGGCCGCGGAGCGCGAACGCGAGCGGCTGCGGCGCGTGGACGAACGAGGCAAGCGCGTGCGAGCCCGCGCCAAGCGAGAGCAAGCCGACGTCGATCGGGAGACGGCGCAAAGCGAACGAAGCCGGGACAAGGCTTAGGCCTCCGCGGCAAGCGCCCGGGGGCTGAGGGCGGGCGCGCGGCAACCGCAGGCGCTTAGCCGCCGAAAATATACCGGTGCCTAATAAGTTTGCTCTAGGTGCGGCGCACGTCATGGTCTGAATAGCGAATGACCTGCGCCACAAATTTTGGTTCACGACAATTGTTATTGCTAGCCTCCCTGCCCATGGTCGTTATTGCATCATTGATGTCGTTAATCAGTCAGGTCTCCGGCACGCCCTATATTGCGGGTGGAGATTCGCCCGCCGGGACCGATTGTTCGGGACTCGCGTCCTGGATTGCTAATGCCGCAACTGACAGGCCCGTTTTCGGGGATCGATTCAACACCGGAAACGAAGAGGGTGCATTGTTGGCGCGCGGCTTCCAATATGGAACCGCCCCCAACGCGTTGGTCATCGGCTGGAACGGTGGCCACACGGCGGTGACGCTGCCGGACGGAACGGCGGTCTCCAGCGGTGAGCGCGGCGGGGTGCACATGGGCGGTGCGGGCGCCTACCAGGCCGGATTCACGCACCATATGTTCCTTCCGATGCCCGCGGAGGACGCGCCGCCGCCGCCGCTGTTCGCTCCGCCGCCCCCGCCCGACGCGCCGCCGCCTCCGCCGGACGCACCGCCGCCCGCGCCCGACGCTCTTGCGCCGCCACCGGATGCGCCGCCGCCACCGCCGGACGCTCCGCCGCCACCGGCCGTCCTGATCGACGCTCCGGCGCCGCCGGCTCCGCCCGGAATGTGAATTACATTTATCCGGCCACGCAGGAATTGCGAATTGATAACAAAATACATCCGACGTAGTTCGCCATAATGGATTGTGTCCTCGGTAGCGCGAGCCGAATCGGGTGGCAGTATCGGTAGTGAAATACTCCCGGCATCGTCCGGTTTGTGAGCTCCGCCACTGGAACCGTGCGGTGCAAGTGGGCTCATGCGTCTTGAGAGACGCATGAGCCCACTTTGCTCTGACCATTACTTAAGCAAATTACGGCCAGCAGTCCTCCGTCGCGGCGGTCCGCCACCAATCGCGGCCGGATAGGCTGGCGCTGCCCGCGGAGACCGGGCGGGCGTAACCGGAAGCAGTGAACCTAGGCGGGGCCGCAATGATCTTCATCGTCGTCAAGTTCGAAACCAAACCCGACTGGACCGACCGCTGGCCGGATCTCGTCGCCTCGTTCACCGCGGCGACTCGGGCCGAGGAAGGCAATCTGTGGTTCGAGTGGTCGCGCAGCCTGGACAACCCGGCGGAGTACGTCTTGGTGGAGGCGTTCCGCGACGATGAGGCCGGCGGTGTCCATGTCAACAGCGATCACTTCAAGCGCTTCATGCAGGAACTCCCGCCCGCGCTGAAGTCCACCCCGAAGATCATCAATCAGACCATCGATGCCACGGGTTGGTCTGAGATGGGCGAGGTGGCGGTCGACTGACCCTCGACTAGCCGATTGATATCTCGATTTCATCGCCCAGGGCATAGCCCGGTGCGAGCGGAAGCCGGTCACCGCTCCAGAACGACCCGGGGTCGAAGTAGTTCGAATACTTCTCGGTGGTGAGCAACCCCATCTCCTCGTAGGTGATTGCCACGGTTTCCGCGCAGTAGGCCACTTCCAGGCCGAGCCGCTGGCGTTCCTTGCGCCGCTGTGTCGATTCGCGAACCTTCCTGTCCACGAACGGGATTCCCCGCCCCCAGTCGTAGGCGTTCGGGAGCCGGCCGCGCAGCCATCGGCCGGTCAACCGCATGGTGGTGGGAAACGCGGTGCCGTCCATCCGCGCGATCACGCGCAGCAGCTTGTTCTCTTGCTCCCGGGTGGCCGGCGGCGTCAGCTGGCGTAGCCAGCACCGTTGGTGGTAACGCTGCGACCACTGCGTGACCGATTGGGCAAGGTCGTTGAGTTGCACGCCACGATGATTCGTCCCCGTCCACAGGTCGACGAGCTTGTCACCCAGTTCGGCGTGCCAGATCAGCGGCGGCAGGTCGTCAATGGCCACCGTCATGCCGACGTGGTTCACCGGGCTGTTCGTCAGCGTCTGGATCGCGCGGTCCGGTCCCGAGCCGCCGCGAAACAGCCAAAGGTCGCCGGTGCGGGTCTCTTCGAGCGCTTGGTTCAAGGTGAGCATCTTGGTAAGCCCGTCCGCCGCTGCAGGTTTCGCCGTTGTCGTCGCCACTATCAGCCCGCCGGCACGGCGCGCGTGATCCGTCGCCGTGCGTTGCGGGCACACAAGTCAACCACAACCGGGCCACAACGATCCGGCGGCGCATAGCCTGATGTCATGCGCAATGTGTGGAAGTGGCTGGGGTTGGCGGGTGCCGCCGGTGTCGTCGCCGGGGGCGTGCTGGTCGTCCGCGACCAGCGCAAGCGGCGGGCATACACCGCGGACGAGGTCCGCGACCGCCTGCATCAGCGATTGGCCGAATACAACGGCGACGGCGTTCAGTCCGGCTCGGAATCGGCCGGCGACTCGACGGCGAACAAGCGGTAGGTGCCCGAAAAGCCCTTCAGCTCCACATTGCGGCCGTCGTCGAACCGGATGCCGTCGGAATCGGAAAGCGCGTCTCGCACCGGCTGACTCACCAGAATCTGCCCACCCACCGCTTGGGCGGCGACCCGGGCCGCCATCGCGACGTTGCGGCCGAACAGGTCGTCGCCACGGCGCACCGAGCGGCCCATGTGGATCCCGATCCGAACGCGAATCTCCTCGCGCCGCTTGCGGTTTGCCTGCCTGCGCAACGCATGCTGCAGGTCGATACCGCACCGGACCGCCTCCTCGGCGCGGGAGAAGGCGATCATGAATCCGTCGCCCTGGCTCTTCACCACATGACCGGACCGTCGCCGCACCAGATCCGAGACCAGCTTGTCGTGCGAGCTGATCAGCTTGACGAAGGCCCGGTCGCCGATCCGCTCGTTGAGTGCGGTGGACTCCTCGATGTCGGAGAACAAGATCACCACCCGGCCGTCGGGAGTGACGCGAGCAAGGTCGGGTCGCTCGACTTCGGCCCAGTCCGCGAGGTCTTCGATGCTGCTGCGCACCACGGCGCCGAAGCCTTCCTTGCGCATCAGGTTGGCGGTGTTCCACACCCTCTTGACGGCCTCGCGCCCGCCCGACAGCAACTGGTTGCGGGTGTCGGTCCGCTGGCGCAGCTCGTCGAGTTGCTGTTGGCTGCGCACCAGCAACCGCCACAACACAATCAGCGCGATACCTTCGATCGCGGCGATCCCGGCCAGAACGTAGACCGTGACGTGCAGCGGGTCAGCCATGCCGGTCATCCTTTCAAGGCCGCGGTCCGCCCAGGTTGTCGGCCCTATCGGCAGTGTCTAGTGTTGAGTCCGCCGGCCGCGGGTAGTGATCTCAAGGGAGCCGATCAGGTGACTTTCGGGAGGAGCGGTTTTGGCCGACGACGACAGTAACCCATCTGACCTGCTGGTGATCTTCGGAATCACCGGGGACCTGGCGCGGAAAATGACGTTCCGGGCGCTGTACCGGCTCGAGCGCCGCGACATGCTGAACCACCCGATCGTGGGCGTGGCGAGTGACGACATCACCCTCGAACAGCTGCAGGACCGGGCGCGCGACGCCATCAAGGCATCGGGGGAGCAGTTCGACGACGCGGTCTTCGATCGGCTGGCGGACCGGCTGTCCTACCTGCACGGCGACGTCACCGACGCCGGCCTCTACACGCAGCTCGCCAAGAAGATCCCGTCGGATTCCCATCCGCTCTACTACCTGGAGATGCCGCCCGCCCTGTTCGCGCCCATCGTGGAGAACCTGGCGAAAGCCGACCTGCTGGAGCGGGCCCGGGTGGCGGTGGAAAAACCGTTCGGCCACGACTTGGACTCGGCGCGCGACCTCAACGCCCGACTGCGCGCGGTTCTCGACGAAGACCAAATCCTGCGCGTGGACCACTTTTTGGGCAAACAACCCGTCGAGGAACTGCAATACCTGCGGTTCGCGAACAACGGCCTGGCCAAGCTGTGGGACCGCGACAGCATCTCCGAAATCCACATCACCATGGCCGAGGATTTCGGGATCGAGGACCGCGGCAAGTTCTACGACGCGGTGGGCACGCTTCGCGACGTGGTGCAAAACCACCTGCTGCAGGTGCTTGCCCTGGTCGCCATGGAGCCCCCGGTCGGCGCCGGCGCCGACGACCTGAACGACAAGAAGGCCGAGGTCTTTCGGGCGATGCCCGCCCTGGATCCGGAGCGCTGCGTGCGCGGACAGTACCGCGGCTACACCGATGTCGCCGGTGTCGCAAAGGATTCCACCACCGAGACCTACATTGCGCTGCGGACCGAGATCGACAACTGGCGGTGGGCCGGCGTGCCGATTTTCCTACGCGCCGGAAAAGCGTTGCCGGACAAGGTCACCGAGGTCCGGATGTTTCTGCACCACGTTCCGGGCTTTTCGTTTCTGCCCAATCGCCGCCCGCCCGAGTGCAATCAGATCGTGCTGCGCATCGACCCCGATCCCGGGATGCGGCTGCAGTTGTCCGCGCAGGCCGGCGATTCCTGGCACGACGTTCACCTGGATTCGTCGTTCGCCGAGGATCTCGGCGAACCGGTACGGCCCTATGAACGCCTGCTTTACGCCGCGTTCAACGGCGATCACCAGTTGTTCGCCCGCGAAGACGCCATCGAAGAGACGTGGCGAATCGTGCAGCCGGTGCTGGACAAGCCGGGCCGAATCCATCACTACGACCAGGGCTCCTGGGGGCCCGAGGCCGCGAAGGCGCTGCTGCGTGGTCACCACAGCTGGCAAGAGCCGTGGCTGCCGCGCAGCACGCCCAAGGAACAGTAAGGAGACGAGGGACACGATGCAGCTTGGAATGATCGGCCTCGGCCGGATGGGCGCGAACATCGTCCGCCGCGTGGTCAAGGACGGACACGAATGTGTGGTCTACGACCACAATCCCGACGCGGTCAAGGCGATGGAGGGTGAGGACAAAACCACCGGGGTGTCCTCGCTGAAAGAACTCGCCGAGAAGCTGAAGGCACCGCGACTGATCTGGGTTATGGTCCCGGCCGGAACCATCACGACCGGGGTGATCGACGAGCTGGCCGAGACGCTGGACTCCGGAGACATCGTCATCGACGGCGGCAACTCCTACTACCGAGACGACATCCGTCACGCAAAGACGCTGTCGGAGAAGGGAATTCACCTACTCGACTGTGGCACCAGCGGCGGCGTGTGGGGTCGGGAGCGCGGCTACTGCCTGATGATCGGCGGCGACGACGAGGCTTTCCTGCACGCCGAGCCGATCTTCGCCAGCGTCGCACCGGGCGTCGACGCCGCGGCGCGCACGCCGGGCCGCGAAGGCGAGGTCGAGCGGTCGGAGCAGGGCTATCTGCATTGCGGCCCGTCCGGCGCCGGGCACTTCGTGAAGATGGTGCACAACGGCATCGAGTACGGCATGATGGCCTCGCTCGCCGAGGGGCTGAACATCCTGCGCAACGCCGACATCGGCAAGCACGTGCAGGAGGGCGACGCCGAAACCGCGCCGCTGGAACACCCCGAGTTCTACCAGTACGACTTCGACATTCCCGAGGTCGCCGAGGTGTGGCGGCGCGGCAGCGTCATCGGCTCCTGGTTGCTGGATCTGACGGCCATCGCGTTGCACGAATCGCCGGACCTGAAGGAGTTCTCCGGCCGGGTCTCCGACTCCGGGGAGGGCCGCTGGACCGCCATCGCGGCGATCGACGAGGGAGTGCCGTCACCGGTGCTGACCACCGCGCTGCAGTCCCGCTTCGCCTCGCGCTCGCTCGACGACTTCGCCAACAAGGCACTCTCGGCGATGCGCAAGCAATTCGGCGGGCACGCCGAGAAGCCGGCGAACTAGCGGCGATCGCGAGGGCGGCGTAGCCGGGCGAAGCGGGTCGCCGCCATCGAACTCGCGGCGATCGTGAGGTCGGCGTGGCCGGGCGAAGCGGGTCGCCGCCATTGAACTAGTGGCGGTTGACGAGGTCGGCGTGGCCGGGCGAAGCGGGTCGCCGCCATTGAACTAGTGGCGATCGCGAGGGCGGCGTGGCCGGGCGAAGCGGGTCGCCGCCATCGAACTAGCGGCGGTTGACGAAGGCCACCACCGCGTCGCTGAACGCGTCGTTGTCGTCGCCGGCCGCGGTGTGGCCGGCGTTGGACAGCTCGACGAATTCCGCGCGCGGGACGGTAGCCAGGAAGTGCCGCACGCCCTCCGGGCTCACCACGTCGGACAGCTTTCCGCGGATCAGCAACACGGGAATGGTCAGACTCTTGGCGGCCTGCTCGAAGCTCTCGGTGCGCAGTTCGGGATCGTCGCCGGGCTTGGTCATGAACGCCGGGTCCCAGTGCCAATACCAGCGGCCGTCGCGCAGGCGCAGGTTCTTCTTCAGGCCCTCGGGGCTGCGTGGCTTGCTCCGGTAGGGCAGGTAGGCGGCGACGGCGTCGGCCGCCTGCTCCAGCGAGTCGAAGCCGTCGAGGCCGCTGAACATGAAGTCGCGGATGCGGGCGCTGCCGCCCTTTTCGAACCGGGGCACCACGTCGACGAGCACCAATCGGGTGACCCTCGCCGGACCGGCCCGGTACGCGGCCAGGATGCCGGTCAGGCCGCCCATGCTGGCCCCGATGATGGTCACCGGGCGACCGATCGCCTCGAGGACCCGCATGACGTCGCCCGTCAGCGTCTCGATCTCGTAGTCGGCGTCGGGCGAGCGCGCGCTGTCCCCGTGTCCCCGCGAGTCGAGCGCTACCACGTGCAGCCCCTCATCGGCCAGCGTTTGACCGGTGTTCTTCCAGGAAAACCGGTTCTGGCCGCCCCCGTGCAACATCAGGATGCTCGGCCGCCCGGCACCGCCGGAGCCGCGATTCCATTCGTCGGCGACCAGGGTGATCCCGCCGACACCGGCAAACTCAACCGTCTCGGGACTGCTGCTGACGGTACTCATGCGATCTGACGTTACATAGGCCGGTTAAGCACTGTTGCGCGGGTGGACGACGCGGTGAGTTTTCGTCGGCGCCCGGGTCTAGCAATGCAGAAACGCACGAGCCGTCAAGGAGGCCGAAGGACATGCCATCGATCACCCCGTCGTTGTGGTTCGACGACAACCCGGAGGAAGCCGCCAAGTTCTACACCTCGGTGTTCCCCAACTCCCACATCGAGGGTTTCAACCAGACCACCGACGCCGGACCTGGCGAACCCGGGACCGTCCTGTCCGGCAGCTTCGTGCTGGACGGCACCCGGTTCATCGGGATCAACGGCGGTCCGCACTTCCAGTTCAGCGAAGCGGTGTCCTTCACGATCCACTGCAAGGACCAGGACGAGGTCGACTACTACTGGGACCGGTTGACCGACGGGGGCGAGGAATCGCAATGCGGCTGGCTCAAGGACCGCTTCGGGCTGAGCTGGCAAATCGTCCCGGACCGGCTCTACGAACTGATCAGCGATCCGGATCGCGACCGGGCGGCGGCGGCCACCAACGCGATGTATGGCATGCGCAAGATCGTCGTCGCCGAGCTGGAGCGGGCCGCCGCACTGCAACAGTGAAAACCGCTGATACAGCGGTGTTTTGACGCCATATCGACCAGGGTCGGTGCGTCGCGCGGCCGCACAGGTTAGGTTGATCCCTGCGGAGACGTCGAGCAGGGAGTGAACATGGCTGAACCAGGCTGGATCGACGTGACCGGGCCTGCGGGCGATCTCAAGTGCCTCACCTGGGGGCCGAACGACGGTCCCATCGCGTTGTGCCTGCATGGCTTCCCCGACACGCCCTATGGCTGGCGCAAAGTCGCGCCGCGGCTCGCGTCGGCGGGCTGGCGGGTGGTCGCGCCTTTCATGCGCGGATACGCGCCGTCGTCGATCCCGGTCGACGGCAGCTATCAGGTCGGTGCGTTGATGGACGACGCCCTGCGGGTCCGTGAGGCCGCGGGCGGCACCGACAACGACGTGATCATCGGCCACGATTGGGGCGCGATCGCCGGGACCGGGCTGGCCGCCATGCCCGACAGCCCGTTCACCAAGGCGGTGATCATGTCGGTGCCACCGTCGGCGGCGTTCCGGCGGCGCGGGGGTGGCGCCGCCGAGCGGGGCCGGCTGGCGGCGCATCTGGCGCGCCAGGTGTTCCGCAGCTGGTACATCGTGTACTTCCAATTGCCTTGGCTGCCTGAGCGTTCCGCGTCCTGGGTGTTGCCGCTGCTGTGGCGGCGGTGGTCGCCCGGTTATCGCGCCGACGAGGATCTGCGGCACGTCGACGCCGCGATCGGGGCGCCGGAGAGCTGGCGGGCGGCGCTGGGACCGTACCGCGCCACCATCCGCAACACCCGGCCGTCGGCGCGGTATGCCGAGCTGAATCAGCTGTGGACCGAAGAACCCCTGCTGCCCTGCCTGTACCTGCACGGCCGCGACGACGGTTGCATGACACCGGCTTTCACGCGCTGGGCCGAAAAGGTGTTGCCCCCGGGCAGCGAGGTCGGCATCGTCGAACATGCCGGGCACTTCCTGCAGCTTGAACAGCCCGACAAGGTCGCCGACCTGGTGCTCGGGTTCATCGGTTCGCCGGGCTGACACCGTGGCCATCGCCGTACCGGGGCACCGGATGGCCGCCGTCGACGCGCAGTTCTACTGGATGTCGGCCGAGATCCCCAACGACGAGTTCCTGCTCTACGCCTTCGACGGCGAGGCCGCCGACTACCCGAACGCCGTCGAGCGACTCCGCGGGCGGGCCAACGCCGAGCCGGCGCTGACGATACGGCTGAAAGACCGCGGCCGGTTGCGCTACCCGCGGTGGGTGCCGGCGGCCGTCACGCCCGAGCAGGTCGTCCGCCACGAGTTGGCCCATGACAGCTGGGACGGCGTGCTGGCCGCGGTCGCCGGCCTCGCGGCCGACCAGCTGGACATTCGCCGGATGGCCTGGCGGCTGCACGTTTTCACCCCGGTGCGCGGCATTCCGGGCGTCGCCGGACCGGGGACGGTCGCGGTGCTGCAGGTCGCGCACGCGCTGGCCGACGGCGCCCGCTCCGCGGCCATGGCGGCCTGGCTGTTCGGCAGGTCCGAGCCGGTGCCGCCGGTGCCCGTCCCACGCCCCGGGTTCCTGCCCTGGCGGGCGGTCCACGCGGCGCGGACCCACCGCGCGCTGGAACGCGACATCCGCGCGGGCCGGCTGGCCGCCGGGGCCGGGTCGCGTCCGGTGCTGCAGACGAACGCATGTCCCGGCGGCGCCCGCGCGGCGCGGACGTTGGTGCGTCATCGCTCCCAGCTGCCGGGCCCGACGGTCACCGTGGGCGTGCTGAGCGCGATATCCCAGGCCCTCGCCAACCTGCTTGGTGGGCAATGCGATTCGCTGGGCGCCGAGGTGCCGATGGCCAAGCCCGGCGCGGCGCGGGCGTACAACCACTTCGGCAACGTCGTGGTGGGGCTGTACCCCAGCCTCGGACCGAACGCGCGCGCCGAACGGATCGCGGCCGACCTGGCCAACGGCCGGCGCCGGTTCGAGCACCCGGCCACCAGGGCCGCCGACCTCGCGTTCGCCGCGGTGCCCGCCGGCCTATTGCGGTGGGGCATCGGGCAATTCGATGTACACGAGCGCGCGACCCAGGTGTCGGGTAACACCGTGGTGTCCAGCGTCAACCGGGGGGCGGCCGATCTGAGCTTCGGCGCGGCCCCGGTAGTGCTGACGTCGGGATATCCGGCGCTCTCGCCGATGATGGGGCTGACGCACGGTGTGCACGGCATCGGCGACACCATCGCGATCAGCGTGCACGCGGCGGCATCGGCCGTGCCCGATATCGATGCCTACCTGGCGCTGCTGGACGCGGCGCTCTAGCTATTGCGCATCACCGGATCTGGCGGCTTCTTCGCGGGTCAAACCGACGGCGCCGATCAGCTCTTCGTGCAGCTCGAACCACACGGTGTGGTAGGAGTCGATCAGCGGACGGGTCAGCCACGTCGTCTCCCCGGCCCGCACTTTGTCCAGCGCCGCAAGCAGTTTCGTGCCGTAAGCGCGCAGCCTCGGCAGCTGCGCCGCGGCCGCCTCGACGATCGGCATGGTGCGGGCGTGCACGTCGTCGAGGCGGGCCAACACCGCGGCGTCGTAGTCGGCATCGTCATGGGCGTTGGGAGCGCCGCCGGGGCCGCCCTTGAGCTGCCAATCCGTCACCAGGCGTTTGAAGTCGGCGTTGACCGCGCGAAAGTCGGCATAGGCGGCGGCCATGGCGGTCGAATCGATGCCCGCGCGCTCCTCGGCGAGCAACGCCGCGAGCCTGTCGCTGCCGGCGGAGGTGATCCGTAACGTCACGCCTTCGGTCAGCAGTCCGGCCGCGGCCAGCCGCTCGACGGTGGGAGTGATGGCGGCCAGGTCGGTGCCCAGGGTCGCGGTCAGGTCGGCCGGACTCACCCGGCCCTTGAGCCGAACCGCTTGCAGCACCTCCAATTCCGTCATTGTGCTGGTTTCGATGCCAGGCGCAGCGCGGTCAGCATCACGATCAACGGGGTCGCCGAAACCACGTCGGCGTGCCCGGCGTCCAGGGCGGCGCGCACGGCGGCCTCGGAGCTGTCGTCGAGCCGCACGTGGTCGCCCGCCGGGTGGGCGCGCAGCGGGCTGAGCGGCCGCGCGATGTCGGCCAGTTCCCGCAGTTCCGGCGTATCGTCCTCCGACCACGCCGACAGGCTCAGCTTGCCTTCGCGCACTTCGCCTTCCGCGCCGTCGACGGTGATCTGCTTGCCGGCCAGCGCTGCCGCTACCCCCTGGCCGCAGCCCACCACCGCGACCCGGCCCAGTTCGCGGCTGACCACGGCCGCATGGCTGGAGGCCCCGCCGACCTCGGTGACGATGGCCTGCGCGGCCAGCATGCCCGACACATCTTCGGGCCGGGTGTGGTCACGCACCAGGATCACCGGCTCGCCGCGATCGGCGGCGCGCAGCGCCTCATCGACGTCGGTGTACGCCGTTCCCGAGGCCACGCCCGGGCAGGCCGGCACTCCCTTGGCCAAAAGCGGTGCCGCCAAACGTGTCTCGGGCTGCAGCGCCGGTTGGAGCAGGGTCCGGACATGCGCGGGGGTCACCCGCCGCAGCATCTCCGCATCGTCGATGAGTCCCTCGTGCCGCAGTTGCAGCGCCGAGCGCACCGCCGCCTGTGCCGAACGCTCCGCCGAGCGGGTCTGCAGCAGCCACAGCTTGCCGTCCTCGACGGTGAACTCGATCTCCTGGATGTCGGCCTCCAGCCGCTCCAGGCTGCCGGCGGCAGCAAGCAACTCGTCGTAAACGGCCGGCTGTTCGTCGCGCAGCGCGACGATCGGTTCGACGTCGACCGATCCCGAGACCACGTCGTCGCCCTGGCCGCCGGGCAGCCATTCGCCGAACGGCTCGTTGTCACCCGTTATGGGGTTACGCGAAAAGAACGCTCCAGCACCGGAATTGGGGCCGAGATTGCCGAAAGCCATGGCCTGCACGACGACCGCGGTGCCGTGCTGATCGTCGATTCCGTAGTGGGCGCGGTAGGCGATCGCGCGCGGCGAATTCCAGGAGGCGAACACCGCCTCGATGCCCGCGCGTAACTGTGCGTACGGATCGGAGGGCACCGATTCGTGTTCACCGACGCCGACGATGCGCCGATACATTTCCGTGAACCGCCGTCGGGTATCGCGGGCGAAGGCCTGGTCGCCGGCTGCCGCCAGCGCCTGCTCGACGGCATCGTTGATGCCGAGGTCAAGGATGGTGTCCATCATGCCCGGCATCGACTGGGTGGCTCCGGAGCGCACGCTGACCAACAGGGGCTGCGGGCCACGCCCGAACGTGCGCGAGGTTTGCGCCTCGAGCCAGCGCATCCGGTCCAGAACGTCGTCCCAGATGGCGTCCATGGTGGCCACTGGGTCGGCGAGATAGCGCAGTCCCACCGCGGTGGTGATGCAGAACGCCGGCGGTACCGGCAGGTTCTGCCGGCGCATCGCGTCGATGCCGTGGCCCTTGTTGCCCAGCAACTCCCGCGGGTGGCTCGACCTTCCGTCCAGCGACACCACGGAGTGCTCGATGGGCGGGACTCGTCTGCTTGACGCGTGGGTGCCGCCTCGTGCGATACGAGCCGTGGTGCACCCCCTTTGTGGCATACCTACTGATCGGGCCGACGTCGGAACGCCCGCAATGTTCCCACACGGACCAGCGGATTAAGCGACGTAGCTGCTCGGCGGCTCTTGTCCTGCCACCCATCCCATGATCTAGGTTTACAACTATGACTTCATATGACACGTTCCATGACGTCGGAGTACTGATCCTGCGGCTGGTGTTGGGCGTGACTTTGGCTGCGCACGGCTACAACAAGTTCTTCGGCGGGGGACGCATCCCTGGCACCGCGCGCTGGTTCGAAAGCATCGGCATGAAGCCCGGTAAGTTCCACGCCACCGTGGCGGCGACCACCGAAATGGCCGCCGGCCTGGGACTGGCCGCCGGCTTTCTGACCCCGATCCCCGCGGCGGGCTTCGTCTCGCTGATGCTGGTCGCGGCCTGGACCGTGCACCGCGCCAACGGCTTCTTCATCGTCAAGGAGGGCTGGGAGTACAACCTGGTGCTGGCGGTCAGCGCCGTGGGCGTGGCCACCCTGGGCGCGGGCAAGTACAGCCTGGACTACCTGGTCTTCGGGAAGAACTGGTTCGACGGCTGGCAGGGTCTGGCGATCTCGGCGGGGCTTGGCCTGCTTGGGGCGATCGGCCAATTGGCGATCTTCTATCGGCCGCCGGCCAAGCAAGCCGGTTGATCTCGCCGCTGATGTCGCCTGGCGATGCGCTGCAGCTCAGAGCGCCTCTATAAGAGGCGCCGTGCGCGACTAGGAGTTAAACTCACCGCCGTAGCTCTTTGCCCAGCAAAGGAGGCACCCATGGCCCGCCTGCGTTCCCGACTGGCCCGCGCGGGCGTGGTTACCGCCATGACCGGTCTGACCGCCACTGGGTTAGCCACGACGGCCGCGGCCGACCCCGCCAATAATCCGGCCGACGTGCAGACGCTGATGAGCCACCTCTCGGGCGGCTACACCCCCGCCGACTGCCACCCCGCCGGCGCGCACTCCGCCGTGGCGGTAGCCGCGGTCAACTGTGACAACTACAGTCACGATCCCGGCGGCCCCTGGAACGCGGATTACCTGCTGTACGCCAACACCGACGATCTGAACGCCGACTTCCAGCGCAGCCTCACGGAGGCCCCGCAGACTCTGGCGCAACCGTTCCCTGATGGCACCAAGGGGCCCACCGAGTGGAATCGCGGCGGCCATAACGGGTCGGTGGTGTTCCTCGGCACCGGCCGAGACGACGGCGTCTATCTGGTCTGGACGGACATCCCCGCGCGGACGCTGGTGGTCGCCGAGCAGGGCATCGCCCCGGAGAGCACCCAAGCCGCTCTGTACGACTGGTGGCAGGCCGAAGGCGTTCGCTGATTCGAGTTCGCACCAATTGTGGAGGTGGTCGAATGGTCTCGGAGGAAAGAGCTACTCGGGGTGCGCCACCGCGCCACAAAGCCGCGCTGCGGCTCTATATATTCACCAGCGAAAAATTAGGATCGGGTGCCATGGCGAATCGAACGGGCAGGGCCGCAATGTGCGTTGGTGCCGTGCTTGCACTGGGACTCGGGGGCATCGGTGGTGTGGGTATTCCGCGTACCAACGCCGCCCCCGCGCCGATCGAGGTCGCCCCTGCGCCGATCGCGGCCCCGACGCCCGCATCGCCCGACGGCGTTTGCTGCAACGACGCCGTCCAACCCCAAGCAAGCGGCTCGGACTGCATAATCGGCCTGAACTGCGGCCAAATTCGGCCGCGTCCTCGCCGGACGGCGCCGGCGCCCCTTCCTCCGCCTCCTCCGCAGCAATAGTCTTACCCGGCGCTGCCTTCGCTCGGGTCTGACCGCTCGAGCTTTACGTCGTGCCGTCTCCCTCGCTCAGTAGATCCTCGGGGTGGTGGAAGGTGTTGGTCCGCGGTTGGCCGCGGTCGAGGTGTGGTGGTGGGATCCATTCGGTGTCGCCGTTGGCGCGTTTTTGGGTGGTCCAGCCCTGCCCGAT